>JAFARH010000122.1 GCA_019245555.1 Betaproteobacteria bacterium | reverse complement strand
TCGAAGCGAGTCACGGTGTCGTTCGCCTTTCCGGGTTCGTCGACAGTCAGGACATGGCGGACCGGGCGGTCGTGGCGGCGAAGAAGGGCGCCGGTATCCAGACGCTTAAGAACGATCTCCGAGTAAAAACCTCGTAGCAGGACCGATCTTTGCGGCGGTTCCCCTACACACTGTAGGAGGTTCTCCATGAGTACTGCTGCTGCGCGGGCGGTGCGCCCGCTGCATTTCGATTTGCCGCCGTTACCTTACGCCGAGGATGCGCTGGCGCCGGTGATTTCCGCCGAGACGCTCGAGCTCCACCACGGCAAGCACCACAAGAAGTACATCGACACGATGAACCAGCTCCTCGAGAAGGAGCACGTCCAGGGCACGACCCTCGAGGACGTGGTGCGCTCGAGCAAGGGAAAACTTTTCAACAACGCGGCGCAAGCCTGGAACCACGACTTCTACTGGAAGTCATTGAGCCCGAAGTCGGCCGCACCGTCCGGCGCGCTGAAGCAGCGCCTCGAGCGCGATTTCGGCAGCTATGAGAAGTTCGTCGAGAAATTCGCCACGGCCGCGATCGGCCAGTTCGGCAGCGGCTGGGCCTGGCTCATCGATAAGAACGGCAAGCTCGAGGTGGTTGCAACCTCGAACGCCGATACCCCGATGGCGCGCGGCGATCGCTGCCTGCTAACGCTGGACGTGTGGGAACACGCGTATTACGTCGATTACCGCAACCAGCGCGAAAAGTACGTCCAGGGCGTCATCGAAAAGCGCCTGAACTGGGAATTCGCGGAGCGAAACCTAAACGGTCGCTAACGGGGTGCGCGGGTCGAAATCGCGCCACGACCCGTCGCGCCAGTCGCCCTCGGTGCGCCCGACATCGCGCGCATTGTTCATGCGCAGCGCGTTGACCGCGAGCACCTCGGTGCCGGCGCGGTCGACGCAGATGGCGATCATGCGGCCGCCGCGGGACTCCGCCCGATCGGCCGGGTGCTCGGGGGTGTGCTCGCGGCGCGAAGGACCGTGCAGGCTGTACATGACACCGGCAAATGCGCCGACGAGCGCGCCGATGCCGCAGGCGGCCAGGGCTTCGTTGAAGCCGACGAGGGCGCCGACGATCAGGCCAGCCGCGGCGCCGATCACCGCGCCGATCGCACCGTAGCGTCCGGCGCCGGCGGAGCCGGCGTCGCTATAGACGTCGCCGCCGATCGGAGTGCGCGCGTTCTGTCCCGGCGGGCCGACGTAGAAGGCGTCCACTTCCGCGCGCGTGAAGCCCTCCCGCTTCAGCGCATCCAACGCAGCGTCCGCATCCACGCTGCGGTCAAACCGGCCTGCAACGATCCTGGACATTACGCACTCCTTCGCACGTCCGCGCGGCGCACGTCCACGCTGGGAAGGCGCATCAGCGCGCGGTATTTCGTGATGGTCCGGCGAGCAACCTTCAGGCCCTGCTGCGCGAGGAGTCGCGCCAGCTCCGCATCGGACAGTGGCGCGCGCGGATCTTCGGCGGCGATGAGCTCCTTCATGACTGCCCGCACTGCCGTGGCCGAGGCGGCGCCGCCGTTCTCGGTCGCGAGGCGACGGGAAAAGAAATGCTTGAATTCGAAGAGGCCGCGCGGCGTCGCCATGTACTTGTTGTTCGTCACGCGGCACACCGTCGACTCGTGCAGGCCGAGCTCGCCGGCGATGAGCTTGAGCGTGAGGGGCTTCATCGCCACCTCGCCGTATTCGAAGAACCCGCGCTGGCGCGCGACGATCGCGTCCGCCACGCGCTGGATCGTCGCGAAGCGCTGCTCGATCGAGCGCAGGAGCCAGCGCGCTTCCTGCAAATGGCGCGCGAGCGATTGATTCGAGGTGCTGCGGCTCTGGATGGCCTCGGCGTAAGCGCGGTTCAGCCGCACGCGCGGCAGCGATGCCGGGTTGATGATGGCCGCCCAGCGATCGCGCACTTTCTTCACGATGACATCGGGCACGACATAGCGCGCCTCCTGCGGGCCGAACCGCTGCCCCGGGCGCGGATCGAGAGAGCGGATCAGCGTCCGCGCTGTATGGAGCGTCGCCTCGTCGCAGCCGACCGCATGCTGCAGCCGCGCCCACTCGCGGTTGGCGAGGAGGGGCAGGTGGCCCCCTTGGCACATCTTCAGCGCAACTTCGCGTCCCGGCGTGTCCTCCGGCAGCGCCTGCAGCTGCAGGCACAGGCATTCCTCGAGCGTGCGCGCCCCGATCCCCGCTGGCTCCAGGCTTTGCACCATGCGCAGCGCCGGCATGAAATCGTCGGAACGCACGTCGTGCTCCGGCGGCACGAGCGCGGCGAGCTCGTCGAACGACATCTTGAAGTACCCGTCTTCGTCGAGGCTGTCGATGATCATGTGGGCGAGCGCGCGGTCGCGCTCACCCATCTGCGAGATCATGAGCTGGTCGCGCAAGTGCTGCGCGAGCGTCGGCGCGCTCTCGGTAGTCGCACCCCAGTCCTCCTGGTCGCGATCCACTGCTGGTCCGGAAGAAGTGGTCTCCTGCGGCACGACTACGTCGTCCACGCTCGCCGCATCGCGCAATGGCTGCGCCGGCGCGTCAGGGTTTTCCTCGAGGAACGGATTCGCCGTGAGGGCCTCCTCCATCTCCTGCGCAAACTCGAGCGCAGACATCTGCAGGAGCTTGAGTGCCTGCTGCACCTGCGGGGTAAGGGTGAGGTGCTGCCGCAGCCTTAATGCAATTGCCGGAGCCATGATTTCCTTTCGTTAACCGGCAAACACTGCACAGACCGTGCCAGCGCTTGCGCTCTATGAGCTTCATAGCGGCTCGCCGGTAAGACTTGGGTCGATGTCGGTAGCAATTACCGGGCGCGGGCGCGCGCTTTGCTGACCGACACGCATGGGCGATCGCTTGGAGCGCTATCGCGAGATGCGTGATTTCGGCATCACGCCGGAACCGCGCGGCACGGCGCGCAAGCGCAAGTCGAAGCAGCTGCGCTACTTCATCCAGCGCCACGCGGCGACGCGGCTGCACTATGACTTTCGCCTCGAGCTCGAAGGCGTCCTCAAGAGCTGGGCCGTGCCGAAGGGACCAAGCCTCGACCCTGCCGATAAGCGCCTCGCGATGCAGACCGAGGACCATCCGCTGGACTACGGCGATTTCGAAGGCGTGATCCCGGAGAAGCAGTACGGCGCGGGGGAAGTACTGCTATGGGATAAAGGCGTCTGGACACCTGAGGATCGCGATCCGCTCGATGCGCTGCGCAAAGGCCGCCTGCATTTCCGCCTCGACGGAGAGAAGCTGCGCGGCTCGTGGATCCTCACTCGCACGCGCGGCAATGAAGATCGGCCCGCGTGGCTGCTGATCAAGCGCAACGACGAAGAATCGCGGCGCGATTATGAGATCACGGTGGAGCGGCCCGAGAGCGTCAAGGGAAAGGCCAAGCCCGCCAAGTACGGGAAAAAGATGAAGCTGCCGCAGTTCGTCTCGCCGGAGCTCGCGACCCTGGTGAGCGCGCCGCCGAAGATTGGCGAATGGGTCTATGAAGTAAAGCACGACGGCTATCGCATGCTCGCGCGACTCGCGAAACGCGACGCCCGCCTTTTCACTCGAAGCGGCAAGGACTGGACTAAGCGCCTGCCGCATCTCGCGCGCGAGCTGAAACGGCTGAAGCTCGAGGACAGCTGGCTCGACGGCGAAATCGTCGTGCTGCGTCCCGACGGGCGCTCGAGCTTCCAGGCACTGCAGAACGCTTTCGATGCCGGCGCCGACTCGCGCATCGTCTATTACGTCTTCGACGCTCCGTACCTCAAAGGCGTCGACCAGACACGGCTGCCACTCGCCGATCGCAAGGCAGCGCTCGCGCGGGCGCTGAAAACAGGCTCCATCGTCCGCTTCAGCGAGCATCTGGAAGGCAAGGCGCACGAAGTGCTCGAGAAGGCCTGCAAGCTCGGGCTCGAAGGGCTGATCGGCAAGCGCGCTGACTCGCTCTACGAGTCCGGCCGCACGAAGACCTGGATCAAGCTCAAGTGCCGGCTCGAGCAGGACTTCGTCATCGCCGGCTTTAGCGCGCCGAGCGGCTCGCGCACTGGCTTCGGCGCGCTGCTCCTTGGCGCCTATGACATCCCGGGCGGCAAGCTGCATTACGCGGGCAAGGTCGGCACCGGTTTCGACGAGCAGTGGCTCAAGACGCTGACCAAGCGCTTGAAAGCGATGACGCGTGACGACTCCCCGCTGGTCGATCCGCCGCGCGAGAAGGGCATCACGTGGGTCAAGCCCCAGCTCGTCGCGCAGATCGCCTTCGCCGAGCGTACCGACGAGGGCATCCTGCGTCAGGCTTCGTTCCTCGGCCTGCGTGACGACATTCAGGCCAAATCGGTCGTTGATGAGCATGCACAGCAACCGCCTGATCCAACCCCCCCAGCTCGCAAGCTCGCGACCCCCTTGTCAGGGGGTCAAGACAATGTGGTTCATGGAATCAATATTTCGCATCCAGACCGCGAGATCTGGCCCAGCCTACATATCAGCAAGCTCGAGCTCGCCCGGTACTACGACCGCGTGGGCGAGCTGATGCTGCCGCATCTTGCGAATCGACCCCTGACGCTCGTGCGCTGCCCGGACGGCGCCGAGAAGAAGTGCTTCTACCAGCGGCATCTCGCGATGGGGGCGAGCCCCGGCGACGTGAAGACGTTCAAGCGCGAGCGCTCGAGCAAGGGCTACTACATCTACATCGATTCGCACCGTGCGCTGATCACCCTGGTGCAGAACGGCGCGGTGGA
>JAFARH010000081.1 GCA_019245555.1 Betaproteobacteria bacterium | reverse complement strand
CCGTTTTCTCCGGCACGCAGGCGATGGGACAGGGCCTCGAGACTTCCTATACGCAGCTCGTCACGGAGGTGCTCGGCGTGCCGGCGGAGAAGGTTCGCATCGTCCAGGGCGACACCGATCGCGCGAACGGCGTCGGCAGCGTTGGTTCGCGTTCCGCATTCGTCGGCGGCTCCGCCGTCGTCGCTGCCGGTCGGCGAGTGGTGGTCGAGGGCAAGGCGCTAGCCGCCGAAGCGCTGGAAGCTGCGCAAGCGGATATCGAGTACCGAGATGGCCGCTTCCGCATCGCCGGCACGGATCGCGCGATCACGCTCGCCGAGCTCGCTGGCCGGCAGGCGCGCAAGGTGTTCAGGGTGTCGGCGACCGAGACGCCCTCAACGCCGTCATGGCCGAACGGTGCCCAGGCCTGCGAGGTCGAGATCGATCGCGAGACGGGCGAAGTGCACGTCGTGCGCATCACGAGCTGCGACGACATCGGCCGCATCATCAATCACATGATCGTCGAGGGCCAGATCCACGGCGGCGTGGCGCAAGGTGCCGGGCAAGCGCTACGTGAAGAAGCGGTCTACGACGCTGAGAGCGGCCAGTTCCTGACCGGCTCTCTCATGGACTACAGCGTGCCGCGCGCGACGGACCTGCCGATGGTGAGCTCAAGCTTCGACGAGAGCGTACCGTGCAAGACGAACCTGCTCGGCGTGAAGGGCTGCGGCGAGCTCGGCACCATCGGCGCAATGCCGGCGGTGGTGCACGCGGTCCTCGACGCGCTCGGCGTGCTGCACATCGACATGCCGCTCACGCCACAAAAAATCTGGAAAGCTTTAGGAGCGCGGCGGGTCTAGCCGGCGCGCGCCGTCGAAGCGCGCGCGCCAATACGGGTTGTCGATTCTCTCGATGCGCACGCGCTGACCCGGACGCGGTGCATGCACGAAGTTGCCGTCGCCGAGATAGATGCCGACGTGCGAGAACGGCCGGCCACGCGTGTTATAGAAGATGAGATCGCCGGGCAATAGCTGCGAGCGCTTGACCGCTCGCCCTGCGTGGCGCTGCCCTTCAGTGCTCCTCGGTACTGCCATTCCCCACGCGTGCTCGAAGACGTGCGCAACGAGTCCGCTGCAATCAAAGCCGGTCTGCGGCGAGGCGCCGCCGTAGTGATAAGGCACGCCGACCGCGTGCCGTGCCTGGAGCGCCGCGGCTTGGCGATAGTCGCCCGCGCTGGGCGCGCTCGCCACCGCGGCTTGGGTGGCCAGGAGAAATGCGCAGGTAAACAGGAGCTTGTACTTCATAATGAGTGGCGCGTATACCGAGCACAGCTTGGCGCGTTGAGGAAGAAACATGAACCGCGGCGCCTTGGTCCTTCTTGTAGTGTCGCTTGCGCTCACCACCCACGCGCAGGCGGAGAATCCGTTGCAAATCAGCGAGAAGCGTCTGCTTCTCTCCATCCGCTTCGACAATGCGCAGGAAGCAAGCCAGACGGTCAAGGTGGTCGACGGCATGCCGTCGATCTTGATGGTCGCGTCGCCGCGTTCGGTACAGGAGCGTCACTACATTCCGTCGCCAGCCGGCCCGATCCCGCAGGTGGTGACCACCGTGCAGGAGTCGACCGCCGCCATCGAGCTCATCCCGCGCGTGCTGGAGGACCAGGTCGAGGTCGAGATCGCGCGCCAGCCGGTCAAGCGCAGCGGCAAGCTCGGCGAGTGGTTCGAGCTCGGGACTATTGCTGTATCGGCGGGTGGCGAATCGCGACGCATGTGGGTCAAGGTCGATGAACGACCTTGATCGCGCTTTTTCATCCAAGGGCGAATTAGCCACCGCGATCCCTGGCTATCGCGAGCGTCCACAGCAGCTCGAGATGGCGGAAGCGATCTGGGACGCGATCGAGTCGACCGGCGTCCTCGTCGCCGAGGCGGGTACTGGCACCGGCAAGACGTTCGCTTATCTCGTGCCCGCTTTACTCGCCGGCGGCAAAGTCATCGTCTCGACCGGCACGAAGACGCTGCAGGACCAGCTCTTCGATCGCGATTTGCCCGCGGTACGCAGGGCGCTCACTTCGGGCGCGAGCACGGCGCTCCTGAAGGGCCGCGCGAACTACGTTTGCCTCTATCGCCTGCGGCGGACTGTCACTGAAGGAGGCGCGAGCACGAGAGAAGAAGCCGCGCAGCTACAGCGCATCGAGCAATTTGCGCGCACCACCGTCACCGGCGATCGCGCTGACCTCGCCGACGTACCCGAAGATGCGCCGATCTGGATCCAGGCGACCTCGACGCGCGACAACTGCCTCGGGCAGGGATGCCCGGACTACAACGACTGCTTCGTCATGCGCGCGCGCCGCAACGCGCTCGCCGCCGATGTCGTCGTCATCAATCATCACCTTTTCTTCGCCGACGTAGTGCTGCGCGACGAGGGCATCTCGGAGCTTCTGCCGGCATGCAACACGCTCATCTTCGACGAGGCTCACCAGCTGCCGGAAACGGCGCGGCTCTTCTTCGGCGAACGGCTATCGTCGTCGCAGATCGTCGAGCTTGCCCGCGATGCGCGGGGCGAGCTGCGTTCAGCGGGCGGCGGATCGCCTGAGCTCGAGGCGCTCTGCAACCGGGTCGACAAGGCAGCGCGCGACTTGCGGCTCGCACTGGGCGACGGGCCGCAGCGATTTGCGTGGCCGCAGGCGCTTACCTTCGCCGGATTTCCCGAAGCACTCATCAAGCTCCGATCGGCGCTCAAGATGCTCGACGGGGCGCTGGGTGCGCAGGCCGAGCGCTCCGAAGGCCTCGGTGCGTGCGCGCGCCGGGCAAGCAACGTCTATGCGGTCTTGCGGCGGCTGATGGAGACCGACGCACACGAAGACGTGCGCTGGGCCGAGGTATTCGGCCACACCGTGCAGCTGCATGTGACGCCGCTCCATTCGGGTGAGCTTTTCCAGCGCCAGATGGAGGACCACCCTCGCGCCTGGATCTTCACCTCGGCCACGCTGGCGGTCGGCGACGATTTCACGCACTTCACTCGTGAGCTCGGCGTGCCCGGCGCACAGACGATGCGATGGGAGAGTCCGTTCCGTTTCAGCGAACAGGCGCTCGTCTATCTGCCGAAGAACCTGCCGCCCGACCCGAACGATGCAGCGTTTACCGACGCGGTGATCGAGGCGGCATTTCCGGTCCTGCAGGCGAGCGGCGGGCGGGCATTTCTCCTCTTCACCACGCTGCGCGCGTTGCGCCGCGCCCACGAGCTCCTGCGCGGGCGTATCGAATTCCCGCTGCTCGTGCAGGGCACGGGCTCGCGCAGCGAGCTGCTCGCGCGTTTTCGGAGCCTCGGCAACGCGGTTCTATTGGGAAGCGCGTCCTTCTGGGAAGGCGTCGACGTGCGCGGCGACGCGCTCTCGCTCGTCGTCATCGACAAGCTGCCCTTCGCGCCGCCGGACGACCCGGTGCTTGCCGCCCGCATCGACGCCATCAAGTCCGAAGGCGGCAATCCGTTCTATGAGCTGCAGCTCCCGCAGGCGGTACTCGCGCTGAAACAGGGTGCTGGCCGCCTGATCAGAGATGAAACGGACCGGGGCGTATTGATGCTGTGCGATCCGCGATTGCTGTCGAAGCCCTACGGTGCCCGGATCCTGAAGAGCCTGCCGGCGATGAAACCTACCCGCGACCTCGCTGAGGTGCAGGCGTTTTTTGGCCGAGCTCGTCTTCCATGTGAATCCGAATGATGTCGTCGAAGCTCGCATCGGCGCGAAAGCCGAGCGCCGACGCGCGCTTGGTATCGAAGTTGCGCGGCCAACCTTCGACGATTTTCATGATGGTCGCGTCGGGCTCCTCGCGGATCCGCCGCGCTACCGAGTCGCCCGCGATGCGGCGCAACGCTTCGATCTGCTCGCCTACTGTCACTGACACGCCAGGCATTGAAAGACTGCGGCGCGCGCCGAGCTGAGCCGTATCCAGTTTTGCAGCGTGCAACAGGAAGCCAATCGCCGCGCGAGGCGAGGCGAACCAGTGGCGCACGCTCTTTGGAACCGGTAGCACTGCCTCCTGTCCGGCGAGCGGCTCGCGGATGATCCCGGAGAAGAATCCCGAGGCGGCCTTGTTCGGTTTGCCCGGTCGCACGCAGATCGTCGGCAGGCGTATACCGATGCCGTCGAAGAATCCACGGCGGCTGTAATCGGCGAGCAACAGCTCATCGATCGCCTTTTGCGTGCCGTAGCTCGTGAGCGGTGAGCTCAGGAACTCGTCACCGATTGCTTCTGGGAACGGCGCACCGAACACCGCGATCGACGACGTAAACACAACCCGCGGCCGATAGTTCGCTTTGCGGATGGCCTCGAAGAGCAGGCGCGTCCCATCCAGGTTGATGCGGTAGCCCTTCTCGAAGTCGGCCTCGGCCTCGCCGGAGACGATCGCCGCGAGATGGAAAATCAGCTCGGGCCTTCCGACCAACAGCTTCTCGGCCTCGCCCGGAGTGGAGAGGTCGGAAACAATCGAGCGGATCTTGAACGGCGCTTGCGGAGGCGTGGGCGCGACGACGTCGTGCAGCAGGAGCTCATCCAGCCCACCATCCTTCACCAGTCTCTCGGTGAGCTTGCGGCCGATCATGCCGGCCGCGCCGATGACGAGGACCTTTTTTACCAATCAGGATCCCAAAGACGCCACCAGGGGACGTTCTTCTTCACGCCGCCCGGCTGCATGTACGGACTCTTCGGGAAGTTGGTGAGCAGCACCCGTTGCGTCGAATCACGCAGGTCGGTGAGGCCGAGCGCGGCGTAAGCCTGCATCAGGATCACCATCGCCTCTTCGACCGTCGGCGCCTGCGGATAGTGCTCGATCGCGTATTGCGCGCGGTTCGCCGCCGCGACGTAGGCGCCACGCTTCATGTAATAGCGCGCAACGTGCACTTCGTTGTTGGCAAGCGCGTTGATGAGGTAGCGCATGCGCGCACCGGAGTCGGGTGCGTAGCGCGAATCCGGGAAGCGGGTCACGACTTCCTTGAAGGCGAGAAATGCGTCGCGCGAGGCCTTCGGGTCGCGGTCGCTCATGTCCGGCGTGGTGAGCCAGGAGAGCGCGCCTTCAAGCTGGTTGAAATTGATCAGGCCCTTCAGGTACCAGGCGTAATCGACGTTCGGATGGTTGGGGTACAGCTTGATGAAGCGGTCCGCCGCCGCGATGGCGGAGGCGCGCTCCTGGTCTTTGTACTGGCAGTACGCAACTTCGAGCTGCGCCTGCTGTGCGTAGCGGCCGTAGGGATAGCGCGCCTCGAGCTTTTCGAGGAGCTTTATGGCCTTCTGCCAGTTGCGCTCGGCCTGGGCGTCCTTCGCCTCGCCGTAGATGCGCTGGGCCGACCAGCCGACGGTCTCGTCGTTCGTGGAGTCGAGGGAGCTGCAGCCGGACAGGGCGGCAGCAGCCAGAAGTACGGCACCAACTAAAATTCTGATCATGGGACGCCCGGATTATAGGGGCTTACGCAGATCTATCGAACGCGATTGGGACGAGACGTTCGTCGCGCCGCTCTCGGCAATTGTCCCGCCGGAGATGGGCGGCCTGCGCCTCGACCAGGCGCTGGCGCGCCTCTTTCACCAGTATTCGCGCAGCCGCCTCCAGGAGTGGCTCCGCACCGGTCACATCAAGGTGGACGGGCGCACGCCGCCCGCGCGCATGGCGGTTTCCGGCGGTGAGCAGGTAGTTGTTACACCGCCGGCTGCGCCCGACGGCGCCGCGCCGCGCGCGCAGAAGATGCCGCTCAAGATCGTGCACGAGGATGCGGCGCTGATCGTCATCGACAAGCCCGCGGGCCTTGTCGTACATCCCGGCGCGGGCCAGCCCGACCGCACACTCCTCAATGCACTGCTCGCGCATGCGCCGGCGCTCGCCAACGTGCCGCGCGCCGGCATCGTGCATCGGCTGGACAAGGATACGAGCGGCCTCCTGGTGGTCGCGAAGACCGTCGAGTCGCAGACCGACCTCGTCAAGCAGCTCGCCGAGCGCACGATGCAGCGCATCTACACCGCGCTCGTACAAGGCGATCCTCCGGCGAGCGGGCACATCGATGCGCCGGTCGGTCGCGACGCCAAGGTGCGCACCCGCATGGCCGTGACGCACCGGGGGAAGCCCGCGCGCACGAGCTATCGCGTGCTCGAGCGCTTCGGCCGCGCCGCGCTGGTCGAATGCCGCCTGGAGACCGGGCGCACGCACCAGATTCGCGTGCACTTCCAGCACATCCGTCATCCGCTTGTCGGCG
>JAFARH010000405.1 GCA_019245555.1 Betaproteobacteria bacterium | reverse complement strand
GCCGCCCTTTTGCGTCAACCGGTTGATACGGAAGCGGGTGAAGAACAGGTGCAGCAGGCTCGCATGGTAGGTGTCCTTCACGTTGTCCATGTAGAGTTTCCAGTTGTTCGGCAGCACCTGCGTGTAGGTGCCGAGCAGCTTCACCGGCTTGATCATCACTCGCTTCAAGCGCGGCAGGATCTGCGGACCGATATAGCTCTCGAGCGATCCGGCTTCTTTCGACAGGGTGCCGAACACCAGGCCGCCGATGCTTTCAACGCGCAGCTGTTTCGGCGCCTGCGATTCCGGATGCGCATCGGCCGGCATGCCGCCTTTGCCGGCGATGCCTTTGCGGAAGGCGACGTTGGTGAGGTTGCCGGCGTGGTCGTACGTCCAGTTGTGATAGATGCAGTTGAAGCGCTCGGCGCGGCCGCGCGACTGCATGCAGATGAGCGCGCCGCGGTGCGCGCAACGGTTCTCGAATGCGTGCAGCGCTCCTTTCGGGTCACGCGTCACCACCACCGGCATGTCGCCGACGAATGTCGTCAGGAAGCTACCGTTGTCCGGCAGCTCGGCTTCGAGGCAGAGGTAGTTCCAGGTTGGGCCGTGAAATATGCGGCGCTGCTCTTCGCTGTAGACCTCGGCGTCCTGGTAGACCCAGTAGGGCACCCGGGTCGCGCCTTCAGACGGCCAGGCTCTATTCAGCATCGGCCGATTATAGAGAGGCGCGCAAGACAGCGATGACGAGGCCTTGCTAGGTTCACAGCCTTCGCTGTCCATCAAAGAGGCCGTCGTGACCCGCAGTCTTTCGAAGCTGTTCGCCTTGCTACTCGTCCTCGTCGCCACGCCCGCAATTGCGCAGCAGAGGAACTATCCGCCGCCGCCCATGCCGACCTTTACCGGACCGTATATCGGCGGCGGCATCGGTTACTCCCAGGCGAAAAAGGGCTGCCTCGGCCTCATCTCCGGCGGCGGTCGCGCCTGCGACGACAACGACTTCGCCTGGGGCGGCTACGCCGGCTATCGCATGTTCCGCTTCGCCGCCGCGGAGGTTGCCTATCACGACCTCGGCAAGGTGACTGCAACCGGG
Source organism: Betaproteobacteria bacterium (assembly GCA_019245555.1). GTDB lineage: Bacteria > Pseudomonadota > Gammaproteobacteria > Burkholderiales > SG8-39 > SCGC-AG-212-J23. The sequence continues at coordinate 2,374 of JAFARH010000405.1, read as the reverse complement.
ACCGGCACGACCACGACCGAGGATGTGCATGCGGTCGTGATGGATCTCACCGGTCTCGGCATCCTGCAGATCGACGAGAACTTCTCCGCCTTCCTGCGCATGGGTGCCTATCGCGCTACTCTTAGTACCTCGATTCGCGGCGTCGATGATCACACCAACGGCAATGTCACCTACGGCGCAGGCGTGGAATGGAACCTGGCGATGATGCGTGCTTATGGCGCAAATGCGGGCGTGCGCCTCGACTGGCAGCGCTACAAGAAGGTGGGAGGCGATACGACGCTCTACGGCAGCAACAACTACGACGCGCTGAACGCATCGGTCTACTGGCGGTTCCGATGAAGGCATGAGGCTTCTGCTCGCGACCGTCGCCGCTGCAATCTTCACGGCGGCGGTCCACGCGCAGGAGTGGCCGGCGAAGCCGGTACGCATCGTCGTGCCGTTCCCGGCCGGCGGCAGCGCGGACCTGATGCCGCGCATTCTCGCCGAGAAGCTCACGGAGAAGTGGGGCCAGCCGGTGATCGTCGACAACCGGCCCGGCGCCGCGGGAAACATCGGTGCCGACGCGGTATTCCGCTCCGATCCCGACGGCTATACGCTGTTGTCGAGCCCGCCGCCGCCGCTCGTCATCAACAAGATCCTCTATCCGAAGCTCACCTACGACCCGGACCAGTTCGTGCCGGTCAGCGTGATCGGCGCGATTCCGAACGTGCTGCTCGTGAATCCGCAGGTCGGCGCGAGCTCGGTTGCCGAGCTGATCACGATCGCCAGGGCAAATCCGGGCAAGCTCAACTATGCCTCGCAGGGAAACGGCACGACATCGCACCTGACTGCCGAGCTCTTCAAGACCATGGCGGGCGGGCTGCAGATCACGCATATCCCTTATAAGGGGACTTCGCCCGCGCTCACTGATCTCATCGCCGGGCAGGTCGACATGATGTGCGACAACCTCGGCGTCTCCTTGCCGCACGTGCGTACCGGAAAGTTGAAGGCGCTCGCCGTGGCGAGCAAACGGCGATTTCCGGGGCTGCCGAATGTGCCGGCACTCGCCGAGACGCTGCCCGGTTTCGAATCGATCGCCTGGTTCGGCATCGTCGCGCCGCCGAAGACGAGTCCCGCCATCGCCGAGAAAGTCGCGAGCGGCGTGCAGGAAGCGCTGAAGCTGCCCGACGTGCAGAAGCGGCTCGCCGACCTTTCGGCGGAGCCGATGGGCCTCGGGCCCGGCGAGACCGCGGTGTTCATGCGCCAGGAGGTGGAGCGCTGGGGCGCGGTGATCCGCGCCGCGGGCGTGAAGCTCGAGTGAAGCCCCGCGTTGCCATCGCCACGGGCGATCCGGCCGGCATCGGCCCGGAGATTTCGCTCAAGGCTGCACGCAATCCCCAGGTGCTCGAGCTCTGCGAGCCCGTCCTGTTCGGCGATCGGGCGGTGCTGGCGATGCACGGCCCAACCGACGGTGTTCAGATCAGCGACGTCAAGCAAAAGCGACCGCGCATCGGCACGGTGGCGCCCGAGCACGGTCGCGCTGCGCTCGCAACTGCCGAGGCCGCGATCCGCGGTGCGCTGAGCGGTGAATATGAAGCGGTGATTGGCGCGCCGCACACCGAGACGGCGATCCACGCTGCCGGCATTGCCTTTGATGGCTATCCCTCATTCGTTGCTCGGGTCTGCGGCCTGCCGGCTGACGATGCGGTGCTCATGCTTTGCTTCCAGCACGAAGGGCGCGAAGTGCGCATCGCGCATGTGACGCTACACACGAGCGTGGCGCGCGCGCTCGGCATGATCACCCGTGAGCGTGTGGTGCACACATTGCGCGCGGCCCATGCGGCGCTCGTGAAGCTTGGCATCGGCGAGCCGCGCATCGCAGTGGGCGGCGTGAATCCGCACGCGGGAGAGTCCGGCGCTTTCGGCCGGGAGGAGATCGAAGTGGTCGACCCGGCCATCCAGGAAGCAAGGCACGGCGGCCTGACGGTCGATGGACCGATCGGCGCCGATACGCTCATTCAGCGCAAGGGGTACGACGCCTACGTGGTGATGCTCCACGACCAGGGGCACGTGGCGGCGAAGCTGCTTGCGCCGCAGCGCGTCGCAGCGCTGACCATCGGCACACCGGTACTCTTCTCTTCCGTGGCGCACGGCTCGGCGCTCGATATCGCCGGGCAGGGCAAGGCGAATCCCGACGCGATGGTAGAAGCAATTACACGGTTAGTCGGACGTCGACGTCGCGCGCTCGCGACCTAGAAATTCCCGCGCAAACAATCGTCTAGCTTCGCTCTCGCTCTGGGCGGGCGCGTACGCACGACGGATTTCCGCCTCAGCAATAGGCAGCGCTCGAGCTAACGCGTTGAAGCCTTGGGCAATTCAGACAGTGGTACGCGAC
>JAFARH010000125.1 GCA_019245555.1 Betaproteobacteria bacterium | reverse complement strand
GCGCGCCGGTCTTCAATGGCAGCGTGCGCGGCGACGCCATTACCTTCGACTACCCACCCTATGGCGTGTACTTGAAAAACGGCGAGCTGCGCGCGCGCCTCGAGGGCGATCGGTTGCGCATCGAGCGCTTCTCGATCCAGGCGGGTGAAGGCAGCTTCACCGCGAATGGCACGCTGCCGCTGCGCCTCACCGAAGGCGAGGCCAACCTCATGTGGCAGGCGAAGAATTTCGCCGTGCTCGAGCGCCCGGACATGCGTCTCGTCGCCACCGGCCAGGGCGAGGCGGGCTTCGACGGCAAGCGCCTGCTCATCGCGGGCGAGCTGCATGCCGAGCGCGGCCACCTCGAGATCGAGCGCGACCGGATCCCGAAGCTCGGTGAGGACGTGGTGATCGTCGGCGAGCCGCGCAAGCCCCCGGCGGCGGCGAAGGCCGCGTTGCCGGTGCATCTCAATGTCGACCTTGATCTCGGATCAAACTTCACGATCCACGCCCAGGGACTCGAGGGAAAGCTCACCGGGCGCATCAACTTCACGACCACTGCGGAAGGCGAGCTTCGGGCCTTCGGCCGCATCGAGACCCTGAATGCAACCTACTACGCGTACGGCCAGCGCCTGCAGGTCGATCCGGGGATCATGATCTTCGACGGCGCGCTCGACAATCCTGCGCTGCAGATCACTGCGTGGCGGCGCAACCAGGCGGTCGAGGCCGGCGTGCAGCTCTCCGGCACGATGCTCGCGCCGCGCGTGCAGATCGTGTCACAGCCGCCGGTGTCGGAGGGTGAGCGGCTTTCATGGCTGGTGCTCGGCCGCGCGCCCACCGATGCCACCAAGGCAGACCTGGGCCTCCTGCAAGCGGCCGCGGGCGCGCTGCTCGCACGCGGCGACAGCATGCCGATCGACCGCAAGCTCGCGAAGACCTTCGGGCTCGACGAGATCTCCTTCCGCGGCACGGGCGAAGTGCAGGATCGCGCCATCGCCGTCGGCAAGCGCCTTTCCGACAAGGTATACGTGAGCTACGAGCAAGGCCTCGGCACGGTGACTTCCAGCCTGGTCAAGCTCGACTACGCGCTCTCGCGCCGCTGGTCGCTGCGTGCCGAGACCGGCACCTCCAGCGGCTGGGGTGTCTTCTATCGCTTCTCCTGGGACTGAAGCATCGGCGCTCTCAGCCAGTCGATCGCCGCTGCTTCGTCGCGGAACGCGCGCACATTCGCCTCATGCTGGCGCGCGAGCACCTCGATGTAGCCGTGTGCGGCGCGAATCTCATCGGTATCGGCGATCAGCGCGACGCGCACCGCGGGATTGGCGCCCAGCACGCGGAACTGCTCCGAGATGCGGTACTGCTCGACCCGAAAGATGGGCCTCGAGCGGCGCACCGAGATCAGGATGCGCGGCGAATTGACCTTCCCCGCCTCGCCGGCGACGGCGGCGATGAACTCCTGCGTCTCCTCGACGGTCTCGCGGCCGACCATCTCGGCCCGCAGGCAGTCCTGGACGATGCTGAATTGGTAGCGCATGCGCGCCCATTCTTCCCCGCCCTTGCGCTATGGCGCTATCGCGGCCGTGACGTAGGTCACGCAGGACGAGAAGAAAGGTGGTCTCCGTGGCGAGATTTGAACTCGCGACCCCTACCACCCCAAGGTAGTGCGCTACCAGGCTGCGCTACACGGAGAAGCTGTTGATTCTACCTTTGCAGCTGGTCGAGAACGGCGCGCAGCTCGCGCTTGATCGCGGCCACGTCGACCCCATTCGGCGGCGGAGGCGCAGAGCGAACGTTGCGCACAGGTAATTCGATCTTCTCGTCGACGACCACAGGCGTGGTCTCGACGCCGCGGCCGTTCTCGGGCCGTGCACCGTCGACTCTTGCGGTATCTAACCGATTGCGTGCGCCACTGATCGTGAACCCCTCCTCGTAGAGGAGCTCGCGGATCCGGCGGATGAGAAGCACTTCATGATGCTGGTAGTAGCGGCGGTTGCCACGCCGCTTCACCGGCTTCAACTGCGTGAATTCCTGCTCCCAGTACCGCAGCACGTGCGGCTTCACCCCGCAGAGGTCGCTCACTTCGCCGATGGTGAAGTAGCGCTTAGCGGGGATGGGCGGCAGATCAGGTTTCCTGCGGCTTGGCTCCATGGCGGGCTTTTTCGACCATCGCCTTCAGCTTCTGGCTGGCGTGGAAGGTGACGACGCGGCGCGCGCTGATCGGAATCTCCTCGCCGGTCTTCGGGTTGCGCCCGGGGCGCTGCGGCTTGTCGCGCAGCTGGAAGTTGCCGAAGCCCGAAAGCTTGACGCTTTCGCCGCGCTCGAGCGCCCCGCGAATTTCCTCGAAGAACGCCTCGACCATGTCCTTCGCTTCGCGCTTGTTCAGGCCGACCTTCTCAAAAAGCAGGTCTGCCAGCTCGGCCTTCGTCAACGTCATCAAGCTTCTCCCCTAACCCTCTCTATTTACGGAGACTTGCGGAGAATTTTTGTCCCAGCAGGCTGACCAGTGCTTCGCGGGCAGCATCTGCCTCCGCATCCGTGAGGGTTCGTTCAGTATCTTGCATAACTACCCGAAACGCAAGGCTTTTTCGACCCGCAGGGATGCCTTGGCCCTGGTACATGTCAAAGAGCCTTATGGACGCCACGATCGGGGGTTTTTGGGCCTCCATGGCATCCAAAAGGGCCTGTTCCGGCACCGCTGAATCGACCACCACGGCCATGTCCCGGACCACTGGGGGGTACTTGGAAGGGGCGCTAAACCGCGGAGCGCCCACCGTCTGCAGCGGCGCCGCATGCAATTCAAAGAGCACCACCGGCCGCGCCAGCTCGTATTTCTGCTGCCAGCGCGGATGCAGATCTCCGATCCAGCCGGCTGCCTCGCCGCCGATCATTACGCGAGCAGAGCGCCCTGGATGTAACGCCGGATGCTCCGCACGCTCGTAGCGCGCCGTGAGCGGGCTGATGAGGTCCTCGAGATCCGCCTTTGCGTCGAAGAAATCGACCGGGCGCGTCTCCTCACCCCATTGCTCTTCGAGCGCCGGGCCGTACGCTGCTGCTGCAACGCGTATCGGTTGGCGCACGCCGCGCACCGCGAGCGGCCCGTCCTTCGCCTGCGGGTCGCGAATGAAGACACGGGCAACCTCGAACACCCGGATGCGCTCCACCTTGCGCGCCTGGTTGTAGCGAAGGTTTGAGATGAGCGAGCCGATGAGCGTCGTCCTCATCACCGACTGCTGGCTGGCAATTGGATTCAGGAGCCGCACCGGATTCGCCTCGCCCGCGAAATCGACCTCCCATTGCGGCTCGACGAACGAGTAGTTGATGACCTCCCGATAATCCGCCGCCGCAAGCCGCTCTCGCAGATCGTGCAGGCTGCGCCGGTCGGAGAGCTTCGGGAACGTCGCCGCCGGCCGCGGCGGATGCGCCACAATTCGCTCGAAGCCGTAGAGCCGCGCCACCTCTTCGATCAGGTCCTCCTCGATCGCGAGGTCGAAGCGATAGCTCGGAGGATTAACGACGTAGGCGTCGCCGTCGCGCCTGTTAGGCAGACCGAGGCGCTCAAAGCTCCTCTGCATCTCCTCGGCGGGCAACTCCATGCCGATCACCTTCTGCGCGCGCGCCACGCGCATCTTCACCGGCGAGCGCGTCGGCAGCTTCGCCACCAGGTCCTGGGTCGGGCCCGGCTCGCCGCCGCAGATGTCGAGGATCAGGCGCGTTGCGCGCTCGATGCCATCGACGTTGTTGTTGAAGTCGACGCCGCGCTCGAAGCGGTGGCCAGCGTCGCTCGTAAAGCCGTACCTGCGCGAGCGGCCCATGATCGCGTCGGGCCAGAAGAATGCCGACTCGAGGAAGATGTTCTTCGTCGGAAGATCGGCCTTAGTCGTCTCGCCACCCATGATGCCGCCGAGCCCGATGACGCCGCTCTCGTCGGTAATGCAGACCACCGATGGATCGACCTCGACCGTCTGCTCGTTCAACAGCAGCACCTTTTCGCCCTTGCGGCCCCAGCGGACGTCGATAGCGCCCTGGAGCTTATCGAGGTCATAGACGTGCAGCGGCCGCCCGAGCTCGAGCATCACGTAGTTCGTGACGTCAACGAGCGCCGAGATCGAGCGCTGGCCCGATTGCTCGAGCCGGCTCTTCATCCACGCGGGCGTCGGCGCAGCGGCGTTCA
>JAFARH010000365.1 GCA_019245555.1 Betaproteobacteria bacterium | reverse complement strand
AGAGCGTCGTCTTGCCGGCGCCGTTCGGGCCGATCAGGCCGACGATGCGTCCCGGCGCGACGTCGAACGACACGCCGTCGAGGGCGACGATGCCGCCGAAGCGCACAGCCACGTCCTGCACGCGCAGCAGCGCCTGCCCAGCCACTACCATTTTGGGAACGCCTCCTCGCTTTTAATTCTACCGAGTTAGAATTTGCCGTCCCCCCTCGATGTTTCCCTCATGAACGAAGTCTCCGCATACACCGTCCGTGACGGCGTGGCCGTCATCACGATGAACAACCCGCCGGTGAACGGCCTGGGCAACGCGCTCCGTGCCGGGATCCTGCAAGGTCTGCAGCGCGCCGACGCCGACTCGCAAGTGAAGGCCGTCGTCCTGATCGGCGCGGCGAAGGCATTCTCCGGCGGCGCCGACATCCGGGAGTTCAACAAGCCGCGCGAGAAGCCGGACCTGCCCGACGTGAACGATGTGCAGGACGCGATGAAGAAGCCGCTCGTCGCCGCGATCACCGGCTTCGCGCTCGGCGGCGGTCTCGAGCTCGCGCTCGCGTGCCACTACCGCATCGCCACACCGAAAACACAACTCGGCTTGCCCGAGGTGAAGCTCGGCATCCTTCCGGGCTCGGGCGGCACGCAGCGCCTGCCGCGCATCGTGCCGGTGTCCAAGGCCATACAGATGATGACCACCGGCAATCCGATCACCGCCGAGGAAGCACTGCAGCTCGGCCTGGTCGACGAGATCGTCCAAGGCGGCGATCTGCTGGCCGCTGCGGTGGTCTATGCAAACAAGCTGGTCGCGGAGAAGAAGCCGCTGAAGCGCATCCGCGACATGAAGGCCAACGCCGACGTGGATTTCAAAAAGGTGCGCGAGGACGTCGCCAAAGCCTCCCGCGGCTACCCTGCGCCGCTCGAGATCGTCGCCTGCGCCGAAGCTGCGGTGAGCAAGCCGTTCGACGAAGGGCGCAAGTTCGAGCGCGAGCGCTTCGCGGTGCTCGTGCAGACGAACGAATCGAAATCGCTGCGGCACGCCTTCTTCTCTGAGCGCCAGACCTCGAAGATTCCCGATGTACCGGAGTCCACGCCGACGCGCGAGATCCGCAAGGCGGCCGTGCTCGGCGCCGGCACCATGGGCGGCGGCATCACGATGAGCTTCGCCAACGTCGGCATTCCCGTGACGATTATCGACACGACGCAACAGGCGCTCGACCGCGGCATGGAGACGATCAGGAAGAACTACGCGGCAACGGTCGCGAAGGGCCGGCTCTCGCAGTCCGAGATGGACAAGCGCATGGGGCTCATCCACCCGAACCTGAACCTCGGCAAGGCCGCGGACGCCGACATCGTGATCGAGGCGGTGTTCGAGCGGATGGACGTCAAGCAGGACATCTTCAAGAAGCTGGACGGCATCGTGCAGCAGGGCGCCATCCTCGCCACCAACACTTCCACCCTCGACGTCGACCAGATCGCCGCCGCCACCACGCGGCCGCAGGACGTGATCGGCACGCACTTCTTCTCGCCGGCGAACGTGATGCGGCTCCTGGAGGTCGTGCGCGGCAAGAGGACCGCCAAGGATGTGCTCGCCACGACCATGAAGCTCGGCAAGCAGCTGAAGAAGGTGCCGGTCGTCTCCGGCGTCTGCGACGGTTTCATCGGCAACCGCATGCTCGAGAAGTACGTGCAGCAGAGCCTGTTCCTCCTCGACGAAGGCGCGAGCCCGCAGCAGATCGACGGCGCGCTCGCCAAGTTCGGCCTGGCGATGGGCCCGTTCACCATGTATGACATGGCGGGCAACGACATCGGCTTCGAGATCCGCAAGCGCCGCGCAAAGGAGCGCCCGGACTTCGTCTACGGCAAGTTCGCCGATCGCATCGCCGAGAAAGGCTGGTTCGGCCAGAAGACCGGCCGCGGCTGGTACCGCTACGAGCCGGGGAATCGCAAGCCGATCCCGGACGCCGAAGTGGACCAGATGCTTGCCGCGTACCGCAAGGAGATGGGCCTCAAGACGCGTCAGATCTCCGACGACGAGATCGTAGAGCGCTGCATGTACGCGCTCGCCAACGAAGGCGCGCACATCCTGGAAGAAGGCATCGCGCTGCGCGCCTCCGACATCGACATGGTCTATCTTACCGGCTACGGCTTCCCGCCCTATCGTGGCGGACCGATGTTCTATGCCGATACGGTCGGCCTCGACAAGGTGCTGGCCGCCATCGAGCGCTTTCAAAAGGGGTACCACGGGGAGCAATGGAAGCCGTCGTCACTACTGGTGCGATTGGCGAAAGAAGGGAAACGTTTCAACAGCTAGGAGGAAGACTTATGACCGACGCTGTCATTGTTTCTACCGCGCGCACTCCGCTCTGCAAGAGCTGGAAGGGCGCCCTCAACAACACGCACGGCGCAAAGATGGGCGGCCATGTGGTGCACGCGGCACTCGAGCGCGCGAAGGTCGACCCGCAGGAAGTCGACGACGTCATCATTGGCTGCGCCAATCCCGAAGGCGCAACCGGCTGGAACATCGCCCGCCAGATCGCGGTGCGTGCCGGGCTGCCGCAGACGGTGCCGGGCATGACGGTGAATCGCTTCTGCTCCTCGGGGCTGCAGACCATCGCGCTCGCCGCGCAGCGCGTGATCGCCGGCGAAGGCGACATCTTCGTTGCGGGCGGCGTCGAGTCGATCTCGCTCGTGCAGAACGAGATGAACAAGCATCACTTCCAGGACGAGTGGCTGCACCGGCACCACGCCGAGATCTACTGGCCGATGCTGCAGACCGCCGAGTACGTGGCGCGCAAGTACGAGATCA
>JAFARH010000327.1 GCA_019245555.1 Betaproteobacteria bacterium | reverse complement strand
GAACAGATCGCCCGAACCGGTCAGCCGCTTGGCGAGTTCCGGCAACAGGCCGGGGTCGCCCTTCCAGAAGGCGCGGACGGTATCGCGGAAGCGGTCGTTCCATTCGGCCCAGCCCGGCGGAAATCCGCCGACCTGATAGCCGCCGGGCCCGCAATCCCATGGTTCGGCGATCAGCTTGACTGAAGCCAGCACTGGGTCCTGGCGGCACGAGTCTAAAAACCCGCCGCTTTGGTCGAAGCCGTAGGGCTCGCGCGCGAGGATCGTGCCGAGGTCGAAACGGAAGCCGTCGACATGCATCTCCTCGACCCAATAGCGCAGGCTGTCAGTCACCATCTGGATGACGCGCGGGTGCGAGAGGTTGAGCGTGTTGCCGGTGCCGGTGTCGTTGATGTAGTAGCGCCGCTTGTCGGGCATCAGGCGGTAGTACGAAGCGTTGTCGATGCCTTTGAACGAAAGCGTCGGCCCGCGCTCGTTGCCTTCGGCGGTGTGGTTGTAGACGACGTCGATGATGACTTCGAGGCCGGCGTCGTGGAAGCGCGCCACCATCTCCTTGAACTCCTGCAGGCACTTCGATGCGTCGGCGGCATAGCGCGGATCGGGTGCGAAGAAGCCGATGGAGTTGTAGCCCCAGTAGTTGGTGAGCTTCTTTTGCAGCAGGAAATCGTCGTTCACGAACGTGTGGATCGGCAGCAGCTCCACCGTCGTCACGCCGAGCGCCTTGATATAGGCGGTGACGTCCCTGTGCGCGAGACCGGCGTAGCTGCCGCGCTCCTTCTCGGGCACCTTGGGATGCAGCTTGGTGTAGCCGCGCACATGCGTCTCGTAGACGATCGTGCGATCCCACGGCACGTGCTTCCAGACCTTCTCCTGCTTCCAGTCGAAGTCGGCATCGACGACTACGCACTTCGGCATGAAAGGCGCGCTGTCGCGCTCGTCAAACGTCGTGTCGTCCTGGCTCTCCATCTTGTAGCCGAAGAGCGCGGGATCCCATTTGACCTGCCCGACCGTCGCGCGCGCGTAAGGGTCCATGAGCAGCTTGTTCGGGTTGAAGCGATGCCCCTCGTCCGGTTTGTAGGGGCCGTGGACGCGGAAGCCGTAGAAGGTGCCCGGACCGATCGCAGGCACGTAGCCGTGCCAGACCTCGTCCTGATACTCGGGCAGCTCGATGCGCGCGGTCTCCCGCTCGCCGGCAGCATCGAAAAGGCACACCTCGACCTTCGTGGCGTGCGCGGAGAAGACGGCGAAGTTCACGCCCTTGCCGTCCCAGGTCGCCCCCTTCGGATAGGGCTGGCCTTCTTTGACCGGCGAGAGCTTCAATTCGGGTGCGTTCATGTCAAGCAGACAGTGGCACGCAATGAGCGTGCCGCTCGCACCCTAGGCCGTATGGCCTAGTTGATTTTCTCTACTTGCGGAAGGTTCGCCGCGAGGATCGCCTTGCGCAGCGCTTCGATTGCCTCCGGCCGCGGGAAGCTCTTGCGCCAGGCGAGCGCGACGCGGCGTGAAGGGGTCGGCTTGGCGAACGGCACGATGCGGATGAGATCGCTGCCAGTCGCGGGGCTGATCGAGGTCGACGGCAGCACGGTCACGCCTACGCCGCTTGCCACCATCTGTCGGATCGTCTCGAGCGAGCCGCCTTCGATCGCTCGCGTCCGCGTGGTGTGACAGAACTCGAGCACCTGGTCGCGAAAACAATGCCCCTCGCCGAGGAGGAGAAGACTCTCCTTGGTCAGCTCATCCGAGGTCAGGCGCTTGCGCTCCTCCCACGCATGACCTTTCGGCACCGCGACGAAGAACGGCTCGTCGTAGACCGCGCGCGTGTCGATCCCCGGCTCGACAAACGGCAGCGCGATGAGAATGACATCGACCTCGCCCGCCTTCAGCGAGTCGGAGAGCCGATGGGTGAAGTTTTCCTGGATATGGAGCTGCATAGCCGGCGCGGTGCGCCGCAGGATCGGTATCAGCTTCGGCAGGAGATACGGCCCGATGGTGTAGATCGCGCCGAGGCGCAAAGGCCCGACCAGGGGATCGCGACCGGCGGCGGCAAGGTCCCGGATGCGCGAGGCTTCCTCGAGCACGCGCTGCGCCTGCTCGACGATCTTGAGTCCGGCGGGCGTGATGGTGACCTCGCCGGGCCCGCGCTCGAAGAGCTGCACGCCGAGTTCCTCTTCCAGCTTCTTCACTGCCACGGAGAGCGTCGGCTGCGAGACGAAGCACGCTTCGGCGGCGCGGCCGAAGTGGCGCTCGCGTGCTACGGCAACGATGTAGCGCAGCTCAGTGAGCGTCACCGGCGCGAAGTGAAGTACAGCGGGATGCCCGCCGCCATCACCACGAGGCCCGCTCCGACTGCCCAGCCGAATTTCGGGCCGTAGTCGGGGTTGCGTACGTAGTCGATGCTCGACCAGAGCATGTAGAGGCAGGCGATGCAGAACACGAATGGAATGTGCGGATAGAACGGCGTGCTGAACGGCGCCTTCTCCTTGCTGTCGCGCAGCATGAAGAAGCTGGTCGCGACGAGGTACATGAAGGTCCAGAACACCGGCGTCGTATAGGCGACCATCGCGTTGAAGCCATCGGGCGTCGCGGCACCCGCGGCGACGAGAAGCAGCGTGATCGCGCCCTGCAGGATCAGCGCGTTCGCGGGAGTACTGCCGGTTTCGCGCCAGTCGCCGAGGAAACGCAGCATGCGGAAGTCGCGGCCGAAGGCCCAGCTCGTCCGCGCACCGGTGAAGATCGCCGCATTCATGGTCGTGAGCACCGAAATGCAGACAATCAGGGCGAGCACGACTGCGCCCTTCTCACCCGCGATGACACGCATCACGTCGGCGGCCACCGCCTTGGAATCGCGAATGCCGCCATGGCCGAGGACGGCGAGGTAGCCGAGATTCACCACCAGGTAGAGCACCGTTACCGCGATAACGCCCCAGACCAGGATCCGCGTCATGTTGCGCCGCGCGTTGCGCACCTCGCCAGCGAGGTACGCCGCCTCGTTCCAGCCGCCGTACGCGAGCAGTACGAAGATCATCGCGAAGCCGAACGAGCCGGAGCCGCTGCCCGCGGCTGCGGGTTTGTCTGCGCCGCCGATGACGATTGCAGCGATCGAGAAAATCACCATGCCGGTAATGAGCGTCGTCTCCATAACCTTCTGGAGCGCCTTCGTTTGCAACGTGCCGATGAGGTTGAGCACCGTCAGAACGACGGTGGCGCCGGCGGCCCAGATGGCAGAGCTGTGCGCCCCGAACGAGAAGATCTCGGACGCATAGTCGCCGAACACGAACGCCACTGCCGCGATCGCGCCGGTCTGGATCACTGTCATGCGCGACCACGCGAAGAGGAAGGCGACGCCGCGGCCCATGCCCTCGTTCAGGAATACGTACTCCCCGCCCGTGTGCGGATGACGCGAGGCGAGCTCGGCGTAAACGAGCGCGCCGCAAAGCGAGATAGCGCCGCCGAGGAGCCAGGCGAAGAGGAATGCGAGCGGGCCGCTCGTCGCGCCGGCAACCATCGACGGCGCCTTGAAGATCAGCGCGCCGATGATCATGCCGACGGTCAGGAAGATGCCGTCGCCGACGGAGAGCAGTTCTAGCGGGCGCGTTTCGCGAGCCATGGATAGACCACCTTGTTATTACCGTCGGATACGGTGAGTTCGCCCTCGATCGTGTCGCCGCGCGCCTGTCCGATGAAGTAATGGTGCCAGGCGCGGTTCTTGACGATGCCGGTGATGACGAGCTTCACTTCCTCGCCGCGCAGCCGCGTGTTGCGTACGAGAAGATCACGGCCGTCCGCACGCACCTGGAGCTCGAGCATCTGGTAGTTCTGGCCGATCTGGAAATTCCAATTGCCGCCGTGCTGCGGGACCTGGCTCGTCCAGGTGCCGCGGATGTCTGCCGGCACGATCCACAGCTCGATCTTCGAGTTGCCGCCGATGCCGACTGGCTTTTCGGGCGTGCGCATCGTGAGCGTCTCGTCCGCC
>JAFARH010000252.1 GCA_019245555.1 Betaproteobacteria bacterium | reverse complement strand
CGCGTTTTTCCATCTCATCGGCGAGCTGGGCGACTTGGGCAAGGGCGAATATGACTTGCGCCAGGTGTTCACGTACGTGCTGCTCAACGCACCGGCGCACGCCTACGAGCTCTTCCCGATCGTCGTTTTGATCGGGACGCTCTACGTGATGTCGCACCTAGCGAGCAACTCCGAATACACGGTGATGCGCGGCTCTGGGCTCTCGCCCGAGCGGGCGGCGCTCATGCTGTCGCGGATCGGGCTTGCGTTCGTGGTGCTGACCTTCGTCATCGGCGAGTGGATCTCGCCCTTTTCCGAAGAGCGGGCGCAGCACACCAAGATCCGCGCGCTGTCCTCCATGATCGGCCAGGACCTGCAGTCGGGCCTGTGGTTCAAGGACGAGGGATCGTTCATCAACGTGCGCGAGGCGCGCGATCCGCGGGTGCTGCAGGGGCTGCGCATCTTCGAGTTCGACGGCGACTATCGCCTGCGCAAGATCACGCTCGCCGAGCGCGCCGAGTACCAGGCGAAGGGCGTCTGGCAACTCTATCAAGTGGCGGCAACCCGATTCACACCGGATGGTCCCCGTACCGACAAGGGGGAGAAGGCGGAATGGCATTCGGCGGTGTCGCCCGACCTGCTGAACGCCCTCATCGTCAAGCCGGAGCGGATGTCGGCCTGGGCGCTGCATAAGTACACCCAGCACCTGGAGGCCAACCGGCAGAAGACCGAGCGCTATGAAATCGCCTTCTGGAAGAAGCTCTTCTATCCGTTCGCAACGCTCGTCATGATGGCGCTTGCGCTGCCCTTCGCCTACATGCAGGCCCGGGCGGGGATGGTGGGAGTCAAGGTATTTCTGGGAATCATGCTTGGTATTTTTTTCCACATGCTCAATTCCCTTTTTTCCCACATCGGCCTTTTGCAAAATTGGCCGCCTCTCGCCGCCGCAGCGTTACCCAGTACCGCGTTTCTTGCCTCCGCAATGCTTATGATGTGGTGGGTGGAGCGCCGCTAGCGCGCTACCATGCAGGCACACGACTCTGGGGAGGGTTGTGGCGATTGATCTAAAGAAACTCGGGCGTTACCGCATCGATCGCGTGCTCGGCAAGGGCGCGATGGGCGTCGTCTACGAAGGGTTCGACCCGAACCTCGGGCGCCACGTTGCCATCAAGACGATCCTCAAGAGCCACATGGACGAGCGCACGGCAAAGGACTACTCCGCGCGCTTCCGTCGCGAGGCCCAGGCCGTCGGCAAGCTCAACCACCCGAACGTCGTCCAGGTTCATGACTTCGGCGAGGAAGGCGACATGGCCTACCTCGTCATGGAGTTCATAAAGGGCAAGGAGCTCAAGACCTATTTCGACGACAACGAGCGCTTCGACCTGAAGACCGCCGTGCGCATCATGAGCGAGCTGTGCGAGGCGCTCGAGTTCGCGCACAAGGCGGGCATCATTCATCGCGACGTGAAGCCCGGCAACGTCATGCTCGACGCCGAGCAGCGGGTGAAGCTCACAGACTTCGGCGTGGCGCGTATCCAGGACGCCACCGGCACGCACATGACGCAGGCGGGCAGCATGGTCGGCACGCCGGCCTACATGTCGCCCGAGCAGATCGCGGGCCGACCGGTCGATGCGCGGAGCGACGTCTTCTCCGCGGGGATCATCCTCTACCAGTTCCTCACCGGCGAAATGCCATTTACCGGCGCCGGCGCGTGGACTGTCGCGAAGAAGATCATGCAGGACGAGCCGACGATGCCTTCGACGCTCGACCGGGCACTGTCTCCAGTCTGGGATGAAATTGTCTCGAAGGCGCTCGCCAAGGACGTGGCGAAGCGCTACCAGTCCGCGCGAGCGCTGTCGCAGGCGCTAAAGCACGGGCTGGAAGGAGGACCGAAGGAAGACGACGCCGACAAGACGATCGCCATCATCCCGAAGAAGGGCACCATCCCGCAGGCCGCGCGGCCGGGCCAGCAGGAAGCCGAGCTCGAGTTCTGGCGCTCCATCAAGGACGGCAACGATCCCGAGGACTTCGAGCTTTACATCCAGCAGTTCCCGAGCGGCATCTACGCCGCGCTTGCCAAGCGCAAGATCGCCAAGCTGCGAGGCGGTCCCGATGTGACGCAGGCGCCCACGGTGTCCGGCACGCAGACCATCGTCCAGACCCCCACGAACCCGCCGGTGCCCGCACCGGCCGCCGCGGCTGCGTACACGCAAACCATCGCGCTGACGCCGCCGCCCACAAAGACGGAGCCGCACTCCACCGTTCCGCCCACGGGGATCGCACCCGCGCACGACGTGCCGCCTCCGCCAATGGAGCGCTCGTCGATGCCGATGATGCTCGTGGTCGGCGTTGCGGTTGCCGTCCTCGGGGCAGTCGGTTGGTTCGCCTGGAAGCCGACGCCGGAGGCTCCAAAGGCGCAGGCCTCAGCCCAGGGCACGAAGCTGGTTGAGGCGCCGAAGCGGGAAGAGGAAAAAGCGATCGCACAGGCGCCCGTGGAGCAGCACGCGGCGCCGGCGAAACCGCCGGCGAAGGAAACCGCGGCGGAGAAAGCCGCGCGCGAGAAAGCCGAAGCCACGAGGATGGCAGCGGCAAAGGCGCAGGCCGAGAAGGAGGCGGCCGCGGCAGCCTTGGCGCTGAAGAAGGCGGAGCTCGCCAAGCTGGAGGAAGAGAAAGCGCTGACGGCGAGAAAGTCTGCCGATGCGAAGGCGGCGGACGAGAAGCGCGCCGCTGCGGCGGCTGCGCTCGCGCTGGCAGAGAAACATGCGGCGGAAGCAGCCGAGCGGGATCGTGTCGCGCAGGCGGCTGCGGAGAAAGAGGCCGCCGACCGAGCCGCCGCGGAAAGCGCGGAGCGTGCCCGGCTGGCAAAGCTCGAGGAAGAAAAAGCGGCGGCGACGCGCCCTGGCCGCGTATTCCGCGATTGCCAGGGTTGCCCGGAGATGGTGATCCTGCCGCTTGGCAGCTACAACATGGGATCTCCCGCCACGGAAGCCGGCCGAGCGCCGACCGAGGGTCCGCAGCATCGCGTCGCGATCACGCAGCAGATCGCCGTCGGCAAGTTCGAGGTCACCTTCGACGAGTGGGCCATGTGCGTGCGCGAAGGCGGCTGCAAGGAGAATCCGGGCGACACCGGCTGGGGTAAGGGCAAGCGCCCGGTGATCAACGTGTCGTGGAACGACGCGAAGCAGTACGTGAAATGGCTCGCGGAAAAGACTGGCAAGGGCTACCGCCTCCTCTCCGAGGCCGAGTGGGAATTCGCGGCGCGCGCCGGCAACGGAGGCCCGTTCTCCTTCGGCAATGCCATCGCTCCCGAGCAGGCGAATTACGACGCCGCGTTCGCGTACGCCGGAGGCGCGACGGGAACGAAGCTTGGCAAGACAGCAACGGTAGGGAGCTATAAGCCCAATGCGTTCGGCCTCTACGACATGCACGGCAACGTCGCCGAGTGGACCGAGGATTGCCTGAACGACACATACGTCAGCGCGCCGAACGACGGCAGCGCATGGGAAGTGGGCAACTGCGGACAGCGTCTCGTGCGCGGCGGATCGTGGGAATCGAATCCGAGCGCTGTGCGCTCGGCGAGCCGCGCCTACTTCATCCCGTTCGTGCGGATGAACTCTGTCGGGCTGCGGATCGCGCGGCCTCTTTAACGCCGCGCGTCGACTAGACGCGTTCCGGCGAGACGGTCATGCAGGAACTGGCGATCGCGATCCACTAGCGCCCAGAGAATCGATAACGGCAATAGTGCGGCCGCGATCAGGAACCGCGCGATCGCCTTGCCCGGCGTGACATCGACCAGGCGGATGCGCCATGCGCGCATGGCGAGCGTCTGCCCCCCGCGCAGCCAGCACCAGAGGAAATAGGCGGCGAGCATCGCGAGGATGAAGAGCTGCAACTCGGCGCGCACGATGCCGCGCGTGGCATCGCTGCCGCCGCTCGCGAAAAAGAAAATCCAGGCGGCGAAGAACGCCACCGCGAAGACGAGGAACGCTTCATAGAGCATGGCCGCGAGACGCCGCCCGAGGCCCGGGGTCACGGCCTAGCGCTTCTGGCGGCGCGGGTCGTTGGAAGGCTGCGGCGCGAGGCTCTGTCGCTCGTAGGGAGAGAGCGCCTGGTACTCGGCCCACGCCTGGCGCAGGTCCTTGTTGTTCGGCGCAGGGCGCTGGGCCTTGGCGAGGTGCTTGTAGTTCTCCCGCGCCTGGCGCCGCTGGTCCGGCGAGAGCGCCGCCCACATCTGCATGCGGCGCTGCACGCGCTCCTGCTCCACCTGCTTCATGCGCGGATAGCGCTTGGCGATCGCGACCCACTTCAGGCGGCGGTCGGGCACCAGGGAGTCCCAGTCAGCCTTGAGCGGCGCGAGCACCTGTTGCTGCTCGGTGGTGAGCTCAGCCCACGCTGGGCGCACGCCGGGCTTCGTTGCCTTCGCCTTTGCAGCGGGCTTCGCAGCCGCGGGTTTCTTCCCCGCTTCTTTGGGCGTGTCCTTAGGCGCTTCGGCCACGGGCTGCGCTGCAGTCCCGAAGCCGATCACGAGGGACAACGTGGCGAGCAGGACGCGCAGCATCACTGCTCCGCAGCGCGCTTCTTGAGCCAGGCCTCGAAACCCTGATCGAGATACGCATCGATCGGGAGGTCGTCGGTGAGGAGTTGCGAGTCGATCTCGACGATCTCGGCGAGGCGCTGCTTCTCCTGCCAGTTGTAGATGCCCGCGACTGCGACGATCAGCACGGCTGCCGGCAGCAAGACGCGAGTCCCGAGTTGCCAACCGAGGCCCGCCCAGCCTTCGCCGTTGCCGAAGGTGCTGTCCGCCCAGGCAAGGACCGGCGCTGGTTCTGGACGCCGGCGCGACAGCGCGAGGCTGCGGGCAGCCTGCAGCTTCTCCGCGACGTTCGCGTCGAGCTGGGTGCTCTGGTCCAGGTAGTGCCGGATGCGGCGGGTGAATTGAAGTTCGTTCATGGTGTCGGTCTGACGTGCCTCATAGCGTAACTCCCCGCGCCTTCAACGCAAGGGCTAACGCATGCGTCGCCCGGGAGCAGTGTGTTTTCACACTGCCTTCCGAGCAACCCATGACGCGCGCCGTTTCGGCAACATCCAGTTCCTCCCAATAACGCATGAGGAACGCTTCACGTTGACGAGGGGGTAGCTTTGCGAGTTCTTGCTCAATGATTTCAAGGACTTGAGTTTGCTCGAGTTGCGCGCTGGGCGCGGCCGGCGCTCCCTCGCCGCCCGGCGGCTCGTAAGTCTCGAGCGGATCGTGATCTTCGTCTTCGTTGCGCCCGGGCGAAAGCGACGAAAGGAGCGTCGTCCAGAGCGAGCGTACCTTTTGCCTGCGGTAATAGTCGCGGATCGCGTTCTGCACGATGCGCTGGAAGAGGAGCGGCAATTCCTCGGCGGGCCGGTGTCCGTATTTTTCGGCCAGCCGCAACATTGCGTCCTGAACGATGTCGAGCGCGGCCTGCTCGTCGCGGACGGCGAAGACCGCTTGCTTGAATGCGCGCCGCTCGACGCCCTCCAGAAACGCCGAAAGCTCGCTACGCGATGCCAGATGACCCTCTGCCGGGGCGGTGTTGTTCGCGCGATGTTACCATCATGGTTTCTAAGGTTTTTTGCCCGCCATGGACCGTGTAAAGGCCAGCGCTCTTTCCGGCGCAGAGATCGTCGTCCGCTGTCTCCAGGAAGAGGCGGTGGAGTACGTCTTCGGCTACCCGGGCGGCGCGGTTCTCTTCATCTACGACGAGCTCTTCAAGCAAGACAAGGTGAAGCACGTGCTCGTTCGCCACGAGCAGGGCGCGGTGCACGCAGCTGATGGCTACTCGCGCTCCTCGCAGAAGGTCGGCGTGGCGCTGGTCACTTCGGGACCAGGCGTTACCAACGCGGTGACGGGCATCGCCACCGCGTACATGGATTCGATCCCGGTGGTGGTGATCACCGGCCAGGTGCCCACGCACGCGATCGGACTCGACGCATTCCAGGAGTGCGACACCGTAGGCATCACGCGTCCTATCGTGAAGCACAACATGCTGGTGAAGGACGTCAAGGATCTCGCGTCCGCGATGAAGAAGGCTTTCCACATTGCGAAGACCGGCCGCCCTGGACCGGTCGTCATCGACATTCCCAAGGATGTGACTGCGGCGGTCACGGAGTTCCACTATCCCGAAGCAGTCTCGATGCGCTCGTACAACCCGGTGCGCAAGGGTCACGCCGGACAGATCCGGAAGGCCGTGCAGCTTCTCTCCGAGGCGCAGCGGCCGATGATCTACACCGGCGGCGGCGTGATCCTGTCCGATTCCTCCGAGCTCCTGCGCGAGCTCGTCAAGGTCACGGGCTTTCCATGCACCAACACGCTGATGGGCCTAGGTTCGTATCCTGCGACGGACAAGCAGTTCCTCGGCATGCCGGGCATGCACGGCACCTACGAATGCAACAACGCGATGCAGCACTCCGACGTGCTGCTCGCCATCGGCGCGCGCTTCGACGACCGCGTCATCGGCAATCCGGCGCACTTCGCGTCGAATCCGCGCAAGATCATCCACATCGATATCGACCCTTCGTCGATCTCGAAACGGGTCAAGGTCGATGTGCCGATCGTCGGCAACATCCCAGACGTGCTCGAAGAGCTGATCAAGCTCCTCCGCGGCGCGCCGAAGACCGACATCAAGCCGTGGTGGAACCAGATCGAGGAGTGGCGCGCGAAGGATTGCCTCAAGTACGACCGCAGCTCGAAGATCATCAAGCCGCAGTTCGTGCTCGAGAAGCTCTACGAGATCACCAAGGGCGACGCCTTCGTCACGTCGGACGTCGGCCAGCACCAGATGTGGGCGGCGCAGTTCTACAAGTTCGACAAGCCGCGCCGTTGGATCAATTCAGGCGGCCTCGGCACGATGGGCTTCGGCCTGCCCGCGGCGATGGGCGTACAGATGGCGAATCCTGGTGCGACG
>JAFARH010000132.1 GCA_019245555.1 Betaproteobacteria bacterium | reverse complement strand
ATCTCGAAATCGGGCTCCCGGGTACACAAGTTTTCGCGAGCGACAAGGTCGCCGACACGATCGACTATGAGCAGGTGGCGTTGCGCATCCGCGACCTCGCGGCCGCACAGCACTATCGCCTGGTCGAGACCTTCGCGGATCGTGTGGCGACACTGCTCACTTCGGACTTTGGCGCCCCATGGACGAAGGTGAGCGTCGCGAAGATCGGCATCCTGCCGAATGCCAGGTTCGTCGGCGTCACGATCGAGCGGCGTCGACCAACGTAGGCTTCAGCACCCGCTCGAGATCGGCACTCGAGATTCGCACGAGAAAACCGCGGCGACCGCCGTTGATGTAGATCTGCGGCAAGTCGAGGATCGAGCGTTCAACAAAGATAGGCAGCGCCTTGCGCATACCAAAGGGCGAAGTGCCGCCGACCTGATACCCAGTATGGCGCTGCGCAACATCGGGCTTGCACGGCTCGATGCGCTTCCGGCCTGCTTGACGCGCGAGCTCCTTCGTCGCGACCTGTCGATCGCCGTGCATGAGGACGATGAGCGGCTTCGCATCTTCGTCCTGCATCACCAGCGTCTTCACCACCTGGTGCTCGGGAACGCCGAGGGAGTCGGACGACACGGCGGTGCCACCGTGCTCGACATACTGATACTCGTGCTCGGTGTACTGGACGCCATTCGCGTCCAGCATCTGCGTCGCGGGCGTTTTCATCCTCGCGGGTGATGCTTGGCGTGCAGCTGCTTCAGCCGCTCGCGCGCAACGTGGGTGTAGATCTGCGTCGTCGAGATGTCGGCGTGGCCGAGCAGCATCTGCACCACGCGTAGATCGGCGCCATGGTTGATGAGGTGCGTCGCGAATGCGTGGCGCAGCACGTGCGGCGAAAGCCGCTTCCCCGGGATCGCGCGCACGCCGTAGCGGCGGATGAGATGCCAGAACGCCTGGCGCGTCATGCCGTCGCCGCGCGCGGTGATGAAAAGGGCCTGCGGCTCGCGTTTGCCCTTCAGTTCCGGTCGCGATTCCTTCAAGTAGCGCGAGATCCAGTGCGCCGCTTCCTCGCCGAGCGGCACCAGGCGCTCCTTCGAACCTTTGCCGAGCACGCGCACAACGTTCGAATCCAGATTGGTTGCTAGCGTCTTCAGTCCGACAAGCTCGGAGACACGCAGCCCCGTGGCATAGAGCGTCTCGAGCATCGCTCGGTCGCGCAGACCCATCGCTGTGCCGACATTCGGTGCGGCTAGCAGAGCTTCCACGTCCGCCTCGGAGAGGCTTTTCGGGAAGCGCGGCGTGCGCTTAGGTGGATCGATCTTGAGCGTCGGATCGGCCTCGACCAGCCGCTCACGCACGCAATACTGGTAGAAGCGCTTGACGCTCGAGACGCGGCGTGCGGCACTCGAGGCGCGGCCTCTTTTCGACGCGAGGAAGCCGAAAAGCGCGCCTTCGTCCACCTTCAGGAGATCGCCGCCCGCATGCGACCGCAGCTGCTGCAGATCCGTGCGGTACGCCGCGATGGTGTTCTGCGAAAGACCGTCCTCGAGCCACAACGCGTCGCAGAACAAGTCGAGGACCGCCTTACCTCCCTCGGCTACGGCGTCAGCTCGAACGCGTCCGCCCCGCATTCGTGCGCGAGCAGCCAACGCTTGGCCTCCATCATGAAACCCGACGTCTGATGGCCGAAGCCACCGAGCCCATTCGCCGCCACCACACGGTGGCAGGGAATGACGATCGGAAAACGGTTGTCGCCGCAACATTGCCCGACATCGCGCGCATCGCCGCCCAGCTCGCGGGCGATGTCGCCGTACGTGCGGGTCTTGCCGCGCGGAATGGCGCACATCGCGCGCCACACCGCCTTCTGCAGCTCTGTTCCCTCGATGACCATCGGCAGGTCGAAATGCACATCCGGATCTGCGCGGTACTGCTCGATCTGGCGAGCCGCACGCTCGGCGAGCGGCGTCGCGGGCGACTTCTCCGGCGTAGATGGCGCCAGGTACTTGATCCCCGTCACGAGATCACCCTTGGTGGTGATCCCGACCTTCATTTTCGGAAACGAGACAATCGCGTCGTACATCAGCGCACTCTAGAACGAATCGGCGTCGATTTCATCCCGAAATTTGCTTTCATCCATTTTGTTGCGCGAGCTTTTCGATCTGGGCGAGCAGCTCGTCCGGGATGTCGATCCCCTGCGACTTGGCGGTCTTCTCGGCGGCGAAGCGGCGCGCGCCGGGGAGCCGCACTTCAGCGTCGGTGAGCATCGTGCGCACCACCGTCTCCACTCGCTCCAAGTACTTTGCGCGCCCGGCGAGCTGGTTTGGGTCGATAGCGATGAAGGCCTGGCCGATGCGGGGTTTGTTTCCGTCCTCCGAAAAGAACGAGTCGGCCTCAGGGCCAATCGCAGAGCCTGTCAGGGCAGCGCAGATCAGCTCGAACATGAGGGCGAGCATCGCGCCCTTCGCGCCGCCGATCGGAAAGAGGCTGCCGTGCTCGATTGCCTCTTTGGGATCGGTCGTCGGCTTGCCGTTGCGATCAAGCGCCCAGCCTTCAGGAATCTTCTCGCCCTTGCTCATCGCCATCATGATGCGGCCGCGCACGACAGTGGTCAGCGCGAGATCGATGACGATCGGGTCGCCTTTCTCCCGTGGAAATACAGCGGCGATCGGATCAGTGCCAAAGAGGGGCTTCTTGCCGCCCCAAGGAGGAATCGCCGCCGGCGAATTGGTGAAGGCGAAGCCGACAAGGCCGGCCTCGGCAACCGGCAATAAGTGAATGCCCAGCACCCCGACGTGCGCGCTATTGCGGATGCCGCTGAAGCCAATGCCGTTGCGACGTGCGCGCTGGATAACTTCCTCGACCGCCCACTGGACCGAAACATAAGGAAGGCCGTCCTGGTTATCGATCAGGCAGACGCCGGCGCGATCGGCGACCAGCTTCGGCTCGGCGGCGCCCACGGCGCGGCCGCGCTTCAGCATTCCGCAATAGAAAGGCACGCGCGACATGCCGTGGGTCGGCAGCCCGTGTTCCTCAGCGTGAACCAGGTGCCTTGCTGCGGCTTGCGCCATGCGATCATTTGCGCCCGCGCGCTTGAGGGCGGTGGTGGCGAGCTCCAGCAGCGCCTGCGCGTTCTTCTTCATAGCGAGGATTGTACTCATGGGCAAAATGATTCAGCTCACTGCTTCCGACGGCCACAAGCTCGACGCCTACCGCGCCGATCCCTCGGGCAAACCGCGCGGCGCCATCGTTGTGATCCAGGAGATCTTCGGCGTCAACAGCCACATCAAGAGCGTCGCCGACGGTTATGCGGCCGACGGCTACGTGGCGATCGCGCCCGCGATGTTCGACCGCGTGCAGAAGGGCTTCGATGTGGGCTACACGCCGGAAGACATTGCCAAGGGCCGCGAGGTACGCGGCAAGGTCACGACCGACATGGCGATGAAAGACACGCAAGCCGCGGTCGACGAGGCGAAGAAATCCGGCAAGGTCGGAATCGTCGGCTATTGCTGGGGCGGTTTCGTCGCCTGGATGGCTTCCGCCAAAGTGAACGGACTCGTCGCCTCGGCGCCTTATTACGGCGGCGGCATCCTCGACAACGCTGATCTACAGCCCAAGGTGCCGGTGATGGGCCATTTCGGCGACAAGGATGCGCACATCCCGGTCGAAGGCGTGAAGAAGCTCGCTGAGAAGCATCCGAAGCAGCAGATCTTCATCTACGAGGCCGACCACGGCTTCAACTGCGACCAGCGCGGCTCCTACAACGCGCATGCGGCGAAGCAGGCGCGCGAGCGGACGCTAGCGTTCTTCCGGAAGCACGTCGGCTGATTCACCCAGCAGGGCGCGCCGGAAGCGCGCCCTGAGCACCACGCCGTCTTTCGGTGGCAGCACGAGTGGCAGCTTGTCGTCCGCAACTTTGATCGTCGCGAAGTTAGGTCCCGGGGTCTTGTAGACGAGCTTGCGCACTGCGGCGACGTCTTTGGTCGCCGTAATCGCGTGCTTGAACTTGCACGCCGCCGCGACCGAGGTGAGATCGACGCCATGGGCAGTGTGCGTGCGCTGCATGCCTGTTTCGCCGTAGCGCTCGTTATCGATCGCCACGACCGTGAGGTTCGCCGGCTGCTGCACGCCGATGGTGGCGAGCGAGCCGATGCCCATGAGCATTTCGCCGTCGCCGGTGATTACGACCACGCGCCGCTTCGGCTGCGCGATCGCGAGGCCGAGCCCCATCATTGCCGCCTGCCCCATCGCGCCCCACATCGGAAAGTTGAGATCGTGGTCGCCGGCGGCAGTAATGTCCCAGGCTGTCGAGCCGAGGCCGGCGACCACCAGCAATCGGCCTCTGCCCTTCAATAGCTGTGAGACGACGTCGCGCCGATGGAGCGTCATTGGTTGCGCTGATCCTGGAAGCTCTTGATGCCGATCACGCGCTGCGCGATGAGGACGGCCAGCGCACCGTTCGTCTTGTAGGCGAGCCCGAGCGCAGCGTGGACGTGGCCAGCGACCGTCTGCGCGTCACCTGCCTGGCGCACCGCGACGCTCATGGTGTCGAGCACGCGTGCGGTGTTCTCGCCCATCGGCACCTGCCAGGGATTGAACTCACCCTGTTCGCCGCGCATTGTGATGATCATCACCAGCGGGAAGCGGCACACCTTGATCATGCCGAGCACGTTGACGAGATTGCCGACGCCGCTCGACTGCATGAGAAGCACTGACTTCTGGCCGCCCAGCCACGCGCCCGAGACAAGGCCAATTCCCTCTTCCTCGGTCGTGAGCGGCACGGCGCGCATGCGTTTGTCGGCCTGGCACAGCTCGATCAGCCGCTTGTGCCCGGCGTCTGGCACGGAGCCCACGATCGTCACGCCCGCGGCGGTGAGCTCTCGATGAATCTCTGCGGGCCAGTCAGGCTGCATGCTTTAGGAGCGATTGTCCGGGACGCACGCGCGTGAATGTAACCGGCTTCATCGTCACGCAGCCATCGGCCTTGATGCTCGTGAACGCGGATGTTTCCAGCGAGCTCGTATCGGGGAAATCGTCGCGGAAGTGCGCGCCCCGCGAATCTTCGCGCGCGAGCGCCGATTGCGTGATGACGCGGCTGACGGAAACCAGGCTCTTGAGATTGAGCCAGTCGTGCCAGCTGAGGTTGAAGGCTCGGGCCTGCGTGCCGATGCCGGTCTTGTCGAGCTCGGCGTCTAGCGCATCGAGCTCGCCGAGTGCGCGTTTCATTCCAGCGGCGTCGCGGATGATACCCACCCGTTCCCACATCGTGTCGTAGAGCTTCTCGCGGATCGCTTCGAGATCGCCGCGCGGCAGCCCGAAGGGCCGCTCATAGCTCGCAACATCAAATGCCGCCGGCGCCGAATACTGGCCGTGCTTCTGAACCCACGCAGCCATGGCATCGCCCGCCACTGCGCCGAACACCGTGGAATTAGCGACGCCATTACCACCCAGACGGTTCGCGCCATGCACGCCGCCGGAATCTTCGCCGGCAACGAATAGGCCCGGCAGGCTCGTCGTGCAGTCGGCGGTGAATTCGACGCCGCCCATCATGTAGTGCGCGGTCGGCACGACTTCCACTAACCCACCCGCGAGATCGAAGCCGCAGTCCGTGCAGCGCTCAACCATGCCTTTGAACTCGCGACGGACCCGGTCCGGCCCGAGATGGCCCATAGAGATGTAGAGGCCGCCATGTGGCGTGGTGTTTCCCTTGCGGATCTCGCTGAACATGGCGCGCGAGACGAAATCGCGCGTGGCACGCTCGGCCTTCGGATCGTAATTGGGCATGAAGCGCTGCTTGTCGCCGCCGAGGAGATAACCGCCGGAGCCGCGCAGGCCCTCTTCCAGAACAGTGCCCGTCATGCGCGTATGCGTACCCGCCAGAAGGCCTGTGGGATGGAACTGCACCATTTCCATGTCGCGCAATGCGAGGCCGGCGCGCAGCGCCATGGCGAGACCGTCGCAGCTCTTGTCGCCGGAAGGCGTGTGATAGCGATACATCGTGGGCCCGCCGCCGGTCGCAAGCAGCACCGCCTTTGCGCGGACGAACAGGTAGTCACCGGTACGCATGTCGATGAAGAGCACGCCGGCGATCGAGGAACCGTCCGCCGACTTCACCAGCTCGACGGCGCGATGCTCTTCCAGCCGCTGGATGCGCCGCGCCCAGACCTGCTCGGCGAGCCGGTTCATGATCTCGATGCCGGTAAGGTCGCCTTTGTGCACCGTGCGATCGAACGTCTGCCCGGCGAACGCCTTCTGGTGCACCGTGCCGTCGGGATTGCGATCGAAGAAGCAGCCCAGCTCGTTTTCCAACTCCCTTACTCTTTCAACAGCGAGGGTAACCAGCTTCCAGGCGAGCTCCTGGTCCGGCAGCCACGCGCCGCCGTGGATCGTGTCCATGAAATGGCGCTCGACCGAGTCTTCCTTCGCGAGCGCGACGTTGTAGCCGCCCTGGACCATGCGCGTGCAGCCGCATTTACCGAGAAGGCCTTTGACGGCGACAGTGATCGAAAGCTCGGGTGCCGCCTTGTGCGCATGGAGCGCCGCGAACAGCCCGGCCCCGCCAGCGCCGAGGATCAGGATGTCTGTATCGCGGGCTTGTGGAACCATTGCAACGCTACGACGGCGATGACGAGGATGGTGCCGATGACATCCGCCGACGAAGTCGGATAGACGAGCAGGAAGCCGGCGAGGATCAGCATCCAGCGTTCATAGACGGTCGTCTTGCGGAGCAGCCATCCCTGCAGGCCGCCGGCGAGCGCCACGATGCCGATCGCGGCGGTGATCGTGACGATGGCGATTGAACCCCAGTTCGCATGGCCGAGCGTCTTGAACGATCCGGTGAGGAGCAAGCCGGTGCCGCTCGGGTCGAGCACGAACATGAAGGGCACCAGGAACGCTGGCGTCGTGTACTTCCAGCATTGAAGTGTCGTTTTGTACGGATCGCCGCCCGTAATGGCGGCAGCAGCGAACGGAGACAGCGCCGTGGGCGGCGAAACCTCGGACAACACGGCGTAGTAGAAGATGAACATGTGCGCCGCGAAGTCCGGCACGCCGAGCGAGATCAGCGCCGGCGCAGCGATCACCGCGCAGATGATGTAGCTCGCCGTCACGGGCACGGCGAGGCCGACGATCCAGACGATGAGCGACGTGTAGATCGCGGTTAGAAGCAGCGATCCGCCGGCGTATTGCAGGACGATCGAGCTGAACTTGAGCCCGAGGCCGGTGAGCGTGACGACGCCGACGATGATTCCGGCGCCGGCGCAGGTGGCCGCGACGTTGAGGACGCTGAGCGACCCGCCGGAGAGCGCCTTGATGAGGCCTGAATTCCACAAGCCGCGGCCAATCGGCTCCTTGCCGGTGAAGACATCCCACGAGATGAGCGCCGTATCGCGCCGCAGGAAGCTCGTCAGCGCGGAAACGACGGTCGCCCAGAACACCGAAAGCACCGGGGAGTAGCCCCACAGCATGAAGACGATGATCGAGATGAGCGAGAGGAAGTGGAACCAGTAACGCTTGGCGAGGTTCCATGCGCTCTCGACACGCGCGAAGGTCACGTCCTTCATGCCGAACTTGCGCACGTCGATCTCCACCATCGTGAAGAGCGCGAGGTAGTAGAGGCACGTCGGGATCGTCGCCATCAAGATGACGTCGAGGTACGAGATCTTGAGGAAGTCGGCGATGAGGAACGCGGCTGCGCCGAGCACGGGCGGCGAGATGATGGCGCCGAGGCCGCCCGCAGAGAGAAGGCCGCCCGCAGCGTCCTTGCTATAGCCCACCTTCTGCAGCATCGGATACGCCACGGAGCCGAGCGTCACCGTCGTCGCAACACCGGAGCCTGAGGGTCCGCCGAGCAGGAAAGATGCGAGCACGACCGTGCGGCCGGCGCCGGTGGGCTTGCCACCCATCGCCGCGAACGAGAAGTCGATATAGAACTTGCCGGCGCCGGAAAACTGGAGGAACGCCCCGAAGATCGTGAAGAGGATGATGAGCGAGGACGAGACTCCCACCGGCACGCCGAAGATGCCTTCGAGCGTCATGTAGAGATGGCCGACCAGGCGCGGGATCTCATAGCCTTTGTGAGTCCACGGCGGTGGCAGATAAGGACCGTAGAGCGCATACAGCAGGAAGCCGACGGTGATGAGCGGCATGATCCAGCCGGTCGCGCGTCGCATGGCCTCGAGCACGAGCACGATCAGCGCCACGCCGAAGAAGATGTCCCAGTCGTTCGGCGTGATCGAGCGATCGAAGAAGTCATCGCCCTGGCTGACGAGCCAGGCGCAGACTGCGACGCCGAGCAGCCCCAGCACCCAGTCCCAGGGCATCACCCGGTGACGGAAACGACGTGCTACCGGGAAGATCAGGAAGCAGAGAAACAGCGCGAACGCCACGTGCGTGGCGCGCATGACCTCCGTGCGCACGATGGCGTAGGAGGCATAGAGGTGGAAAAGCGACATCGCCACCGCTACCACGATGACGAAGGCGCCCATCGCGCCCGAGAACTTGTTCTGGACGCCCTCTTCCTGCTCGATCATCTCCTCGGCGCGCTTCAGCGCCTCTTCGCTGATCGCGGCGTCGGGGGTGTGGATGCGGGCGTCTTCGCTCATCGCACGATCGAGAGGAGCTCGATCTCGAAGTGGAGCGTAGCGTTCGGCGGAATCACACCGCCGCCCGCGCCGCGCTCGCCGTACGCCGTGGCCGGCGGACAGATGAGTTTTGCCTTGCCGCCCTCCTTCATCTACTGCACGCCTTCGGTCCAGCAGCGGATCAGGCGGTTGAGTGAGAATTCCGCCGGTTTGCCGCCTTTCGAGCTGTCGAACTCGCGGCCATCGGGAAACGTGCCGCGATAGTGCACGCGCACCGTGTCGTAGGCCTTGGGCGAGGCGCCGGTACCGTCTTTCAGGGACTCGTACACGATGCCGCCAGGCAGCGTGACCTTCTCTGGCGTGGCGTTTTGTGCCGGGGCCTCGACGGAGGCAACAAGCAGAAGAGCGAGAGCTAATGGGCGCATAGGATGAAAAAGCCCCGTCATGCGGGGCTTGGTGTGGTTGGTGAGGGCCTTATTGGAGCTTGATGCCTTTCTCGGCGAAGTACTTCACCGCGCCGGGATGCCACGGCACCGGCGACGCGTCTTTCTTCTGGTTATCGAGCTTGATGTTCTCGGCTTCCTTGTGCGTACGCACGAGATCATCCTTGTGGTCGAACACCGCCTTGACGATGCTGTAGGCGGTCTTCGCATCCATGTTCTCGTTCGCGACGAGCAGGTTGTTCACCGTGGCGATCTGGTTGTCCTTGTCCATGCCGCGGTAGACGTCCTTGGTAATCGTGTCCTTCACGTACAGGTTGCCGTACTTCTTGTTCATCGCCGGCACGACGTCGGCATGGTCGATCATCTTGATCTTCACGCCGGGCGTATTGGCGAGGTCGGTGACTGCAGCAGTTGGCAGCCCGCCGACCCAGAAGAAGGCGTCGATCTTGCGATCCTTGATCGCGTCCACGGATTCGGCCACGCCAAGGCGCTCGCGGCGCATGTCCTTATCCTTGTCGAGGCCCGCGGCTTCGATCACGCGGAACGCCATGACTTCGGTCGCGCTGCCGCCGGAGCCGGTCGAGACGCGCTTGCCCTTGAGATCCTTCATCGAGTTAATGCCGGTGCCCTCGATCGTTACGACGTGCATGCGATTCGGATACATGACGAGCAGCGTGCGGACGGCGACAGGCTTCCCTTTGAATTTATCTTCGCCCTTGTAGGCGTCGAGCGTCGCGTCGGCCATGGTCATGCCGAGGTACGGCTTGCCTGTTCCGATCAGTTGGAGGTTGGCGACCGATCCGCCGGTAACTTCCGCAGTCGCCTGGATGCCGGGGACGTACTTTGAAAGCACCGCGGCCATGCCGCCGCCGAGCGGGTAGTACACGCCGCCGGTGCCGCCGGTGGCAATCGAGATGTTCTGCGCCTGGGCGGCGGCAGCGAAAAGCAAAAGCGCGAGCACGCGCATGATGAATCGCATTTGAATCCTCCTCGTTCGAGTGGCCGGCGATTTTAACGCCTAGTTTGCGCAGCGCCGCCTCTCGCTTGGCTCGTGCGGCATCGTTGACCTTGGCATAGAGGCTGCCGCCCGCGCTGTCCATCGCCACGACGAGCGGTCCGAAGCCGCGCACGCGGAACTTCCACAGCGACTCGGGGTTGAGGTCGTCGAGGTCGACGTCTTCGATCGCCTCGATCCAGGTCGTCTCGAGCGCTGCAGTGCCGCCGATGATGGCGATATAGGCGCCGCCCAGGTCCCTGAACGCTTCGGAAGAACTCGCCCGGAGACCGCCCTTGCCGATGATGAGGCGCACGCCGTATTGCTGCATGAGCGGGCGCGTAAAGCGCTCCATCCGATCGCTGGTCGTGGTGCCGATGCAGATAGGCGCGTAGCCGGTGGGCTCTTTTGGGTCCTTGCGAACGTTCGGTGCCGTATGAATCACCGCGTGACCGTTCATGTCGAAGCGCGTCTTGCGCCCGCGATCGAACATGTGGATCTGCGTCGCGTCGCGGATGCCGTACAGCGTGCCGTTCAACGTCACGGTGTCATTCACGCGCAGCGCGCGCACCTGCGCATCGCTGATCGGCATGTTGAAGTCGTAATGGGCCATCGACCTACACGCCGAGCAGCGATTTCTTCAGGTCGTCCTGCACTGGTTTGTCGCCGATCCAGATACGCAGCAGCGCCTTGTAGAAGTCTTCCCCCGCGATCGGCTTGCCCGCCGGCTTGCCGTTGACCGCAAGGCGCGTAGCGGAGCCCGTCCAATCCAGCGCGATCGTCATGCCGTTCTTGGCTTCGCCGATCTGCCCCATCGTGTCGGAGAGTTCCTTCACGCGCGGCTCGAGCGCCTTGTAGTCCGCCTCCGAATGATTTGCTTTCAGGCCCTCCACCAGTGCGTCGGTAAAGGTATCCGCGCCGACATCGCGCAACATGTGGATCTCCGCGCGTTTCGGGCCGCTGAGCGACAGGACTGCGGCTGGATCGCTTTTCTTCTCCGGCAGGTATAGCCCAATGACGTATACCTTCACTACGCGGAAGCGCGTGCGCAGTCCGGCGCCGTTCAGCACCAGGTCGCGCGATTCGAGCTGCGCCTTGTCTTCCAGCTTTACGCCCGAAACATCGGCAGCGATCGCGTTCAACGCCAGTGCGGCAGCAGCTAGTGCCTTGAGCATGCGCTACTCCTTCCCGTTGACTTCCTGACGCAGAAGCAGCCGCTTCAGTTCCTCCTCGGCCGGCCGCTCGCCTAGCCAGATGCGCAGCAGGGCGCGGAAGAACTCAGCCCCGCGCATCGGATCGCCCTGTGCTGCGCCGTTGATGTAGAGCATCGTCGAGGTGGCCGAGGGCGAATAATCGAGCACGATGCGCATACCCTTTTTCGCCTCGCCAATG
>JAFARH010000390.1 GCA_019245555.1 Betaproteobacteria bacterium | reverse complement strand
CTGCTGCCGTTCACGGTGCTGGCGCGCTTCCAGCACCCGTTTCTCGTCTACAACGCGGCGCGCGGCACATTGAAGCCCAAAGACCTCGAGGGTAAGCGCGTCGGCGTGCGCGCCTATTCGGTGACGACCGGCGCCTGGATCCGCGGCATCCTCGCCGAGGACTACGGCGTCGACATCGAAAGCGTGAAGTGGGTCACCTTCGAGGACGCCCACGTCGCCGAGTTCAGGGACCCGCCGACGGTGACACGCGCGGCGCCGGGCAAGGAGATCGCCGCCATGCTCATGGCCGGTGAGCTCGACGCGGCCATCATGGCGGCGGTGCCAACCGATCCGAATCTCAAGCCCGTGATCGCGGACCCTGAGGCAGCGGGCAAGCGCTGGGGGGAGAAGCACCACGCGATCCAGCTGAACCACCTGGTGGTGGTGAAGAACACGGTGCCGCAGAAGACCGCGGACGAGGTGTACCAGATCCTCGTCGACAGCAAGAAAGCCGCGGGCAATCCGCCGATGCTGCCGCACGGCTTGGAAGAGAACCGCCGCAATCTAGAAGTGGCGATCGATGTCGCCTACAAGGGGAAATTGATTCCCCGCCGTCTAACCGTGGAGGAACTGCTGCGATGAAGAAAATCCTGGCCGCGCTGCTCGCGGTCCCGGCGCTCGCATGGGCGCAAAGCTACCCAACGAAGCCGATTCGCATCGTGCTGCCGTTCGGGCCGGGCGGCGTTGCCGACATCACCACGCGCACGATCGCGCCGAAGCTCACCGAGTCGCTCGGCCAGCCGATCGTCGTCGACAACAAGCCGGGCGCGGGCGGCATCATCGCGTCGGAAGCTGTCGCGAAGGCGGAGCCCGATGGCTACACGCTGCTGCTGCTGACTAACGGCAATGCCGTGAGCCAGGCGCTCTTCAAGTCGCTGCCGTACGACCCGGCGCACGATTTCGCCATGATCTCGACCGTCGGCTACTTCAGCATGGTGCTCGTGACGAGCTCGCAGTCGAAATACAAGACGCTGAAGGACTACCTCGCGGCGGCCAAGGCAAATCCCGGCAAGACGAACATCGGGACGATCACGCCCGGCGGCACGCAGCACCTCGCGGGCGAGCTCTTCCGCTCGACCGCCGGCATTGACGCCGTGGTCGTGCCGCACAAGACAACCGGCGAAGTGGTCGTCTCCACGATGAACGGCTCGGTCGACATCGCCGTCGACTTCATCGCGCCGCTTCTCTCGAGCATCAAGTCGGGGCAGCTGACCGCACTCGCCGTGACGGCGGGCAAGCGCTTCCCGGGATTGCCCGACGTGCCGACGGCGATCGAGGCGGGCGTGCCGGGTTACGACGTCGCCTCGTGGAACGCGCTCGCTGCGCCCGCGAAGACGCCGCGCGCCGTCATCATGAAAGTGCACGAGGCGCTGGTGAAGGCGCTGGCCGCACCTGAAGTGCAGAAGCGCTATGCCGAGCTAGGCGTCGACGGTCGCCCGAGCACACCCGAGGAACTGAAGGCGTTCTACGCCGCGGAGACCAAGCGCTGGACCCAGGTCGTCGAGCGGGCGAGGATTCCGAAGCAATAGTAATTTATCCCGTTGTCCAGTAGCATTCCCGCCTCGTGGGAGTTCTACTTTTTTCCGGCGGTCGCTTGGCCCTGCGCGCCTTCGAGAGGTGGTCCTGACTCCACCCGGAAGGCGATCGACCATTCTGGTCATCGATGACGATGAATCGATTCGCTACCTCTTGAGGCTCCACCTCACGAACGCCGGTTATGGCGTCGCGATGGCGGAAGACGCCGTCGAGGGCGGCAAGAGCATCATCAACAACGCACCGGATCTCGTCCTGCTCGATGTAGAGATGCCGTACATGACGGGGCTCGAGCTCCTTCGGGCCATCAACGAGGATGTGACGCTTCCAAGGTTTCCCGTCGTGCTCTTGACGGCGCACCGGGACGGGCACGATCTGGCGGAAAAATTGGGCGCTGCTGGCTTCCTCGCCAAACCCATTTTCCTGCAAGAGCTCCTCGAGGAAGTTGCGCGGCACCTGCCGAGTGGAACGGTGTCCGCGGCAGCGCGGGCCGTCTCCATCAAATGACTTAGACTCCGCGCCCATGGCGAATGCCTACGTCGAAGAATGGGTGTGGCGCTTCATCGCGGTGGCGATGCTGTTCGCGCTGGCCTGGCTGATCTGGGTCCTCTATCAGCTCGCTCCGCCGCAGCTCGTCCTGAATTCCGCTTACGAAGCCGCGGCCAAGGCAAGAACGAGTGAGGTGCAAGTTCCCCAGCGGAGCTCCGGCAGCGTGACAGCGGCAGCGGCGGCGCCGCCGAGCGTAGAGCCGGTGTCCACAAGACCGAGCACCGAAGAGGTGGTCAACGCCGTGGAAGCTTGGGCGCGGGCCTGGTCGTCCAAGGACGTGGACCGCTATTTCGCCGCCTACGCCAAGGACTTCAAGCCGCCGCAGGGCGAGCCGCGCGCGGATTGGGAAAAAGCGCGCCGGCAGCGCGTCAGCGCGCCGAAGAACGTCACCATCACGATCGATTCGCCCAGCGTGAATGTCGTCGCCGACGATCGCGTCTACGTCAAGTTCAATCAGGACTACCGCTCCGACATCATCGCGAAGAGCGTGACGAGCAAGGTGCTCCTCATGGTCAAGGCCGACGGCCGCTGGCTGATCCAGCGGGAGATGGTCGGCGATTAGGTCGCTTACTTTGTCTTGGCGGGATGCGCGCGGCGGATCGTTGGCGACGTGACCTTGTCCGAGACGTGGAAGTCCCAAACCGCAGGGCGACCGCTTGCGCCGAACTCCTTCACGGCCTCGGGGACGTCAGCGAGATCCTTGAAGGTCCTGCCGGCGAGTCCGAATCCCTTGGCGATGCCGGCGAAATCGCAATAGCCGAACACCGAACCGCCCTCGGGCAGTCCTTCGGAGCGCAGCTTGTGCACCTCCGAGCCGTAGGCGCCGTCGTTGATGACGACGATCAGGATCTTCAGGCCATGCCGCCGGATCGTCTCGAGCTCCTGCACATGCATCATCAGGCTGCCGTCGCCGTCGAATAGCACGACGGGGCGATCCGCACGCGCTGCCGCTACTGCCGCAGCTACTCCCATGGCGAACGAGATGCCGTTGCCGATCGCGCCGAACTCGCGGATGGTGAGGAAGTTCTCCTGTGGGCGCGACGGCATCTGCGCGAAGAACCACGAGCAGTGGCCTCCCGAATTCACCATCTCCCATTCTTTCGGCAGCGCCTTTTCCAGCGCTTCGATCACGTCGCGCGGATCGAGCAGCCCCGGCTCGATCTCGAATTTCATGCTGTCGGGCTTTGTATCGCGGATGCGCTTGGCCATTGCATCGGTCCGCCACTTCCGATCGCGTGCCGGCGCCGCCGCCATGAGTGCTTCGACGCCAAGGCGCGCGTCGGCCCGGAGGTGATGGCGTGCCACTTCCTGTCCCTGGCTGACCGCGACGGGATCGACGTCGATCTGCAGCGTGCTTGCCTTCGGCCATAGCTGGCCGCCGCCGCCCGCGTGGTAGGCGAGCGAGCTGCCGACCGCGACGATGAGATCGGCTTCCTTGAGGTACTCGATGCCGACCTCGGGCGTGTAGCTGCCGGCGATGCCGATGCAGAAAGGGTCGTCATGGAAGAGGCCGCGCGCGGGCAGCGTCGTCATGAGCAGTCCGCCAGCCTTGGCGGCGAGTGCGCGGCAGGCAGGGCCCGCGCCGGATTCGACCGCCCCGAGCCCTGCGAACACGACCACGCGCTCCGCACCGGCGAAGAGCTGCGCAGCCTTGGCGACGTCGTCGGGATGCGGCGGAATCGGCGAGGGACGCGGCAGCAGTTGATGCGATGGCTTGGGCAGGTCCGTCGGCCCGGTCCATGCCCGGTCCTGCAGATCGAACGGAATGCCGACCACCACGGGGCGGCGCTCGCGCCGCGCCTGGAGGAATGCGTCGCGGATCGCCACCGGCATGCGCTCGGGCATGTGCAGGCGATGATACGCAGCACCCGTCGCCGTGATGAGCGGCGCCTGGTCGATCTCCTGGTTGTACCAGCCGCTCTTTAGCGGCGCTTCGCCCGCGAACACCACGAGCGGCAGATGGGCGCGCACGGCAGCAGGCAGTGCCGTGATCAACTGCGTGACCCCAGGTCCGCAAGTGACAGTTGCTACGGCCACGTCCCGGGTCTTGCGCGCGTACGCCATGGCAGCGGCGAGGGCGCAATGCTCGTGGCGCACATAGATCATGTGGCAGCCTTGTTCCGCCAGCCGCGCGGCCCAGTTCATGTTCGCGTCGCCGAGGAGCGCAAAGCAGGTCCGCACGCCCTCCTGCATGAAGGCCTTGGCGAGGACGTCGTAAACGTGGGCCTTCACATCGTCTTTCATCGTTGCATCCTAGTTGATGTGCCGGCGATCGACGAAGACCGTATTGACGAATGAGCCGCCGCGCACCTCGTAGCCCTGCCTGGCCATGAACTGGAGGAT
>JAFARH010000254.1 GCA_019245555.1 Betaproteobacteria bacterium | reverse complement strand
CGGTCCACGTGCCGCCGAACGTCGCCGCGGTTTCCTCCACCCGAGCTCCTGCAACCGCCGAAGTGCTGCCGCTTCCGGAGGCGCCGCTCTTGCCATCGCCATCACCGCCGCCGCAGGAAACGAGCATTGTCGCGAGCATCGCAAACGTGCCCACCAAGTAACGATTCATAGAGATCTCCGCATCGAAGTCGGCGAGTGTGGGACGCGAAGATTTCGTCCCGCCCCGGCGGCGATGGTCCGAAACGACATCGCGGAGAAACGGGCACGTGCCGGCCGGCACATGCCTTAGTCCGGCCGACTAGCTGAGCTTGCGCTTCACCCGCTGATCGAACTTCTCGACGTTCACGACGACGCGCTCGTGCGTGCCGTCGCCGATGAGCTCGCGCTCGTCGCGCGCGGCCACGTCGAAATGGATGGTCCGCCCCTCCACCTTCCGGACCGTGGCGGTGGCGGTGACACGCATGCCGACCGGCGTAGCGGCGATGTGGCGGACGTTCAGCACCGTGCCGAGGCTCTGGTGCCCCGGCGGCAGGAGCCGCTCCACCGCGGCGAGCGCGGCGGCTTCGATCACGTTGATCATCACCGGCGTGGCAAGAACATGGATCGCGCCGCTGCCGACGCGCGGCGCGGTGTGCTCCTCAGCAACGACGAGGTCTGCCGTGCCGGTCGTTCCGGGCCGGATAACCGCAGCGAGGTCCATCAGCGTTTATCGCCGCGCGAGTTGATGGTGGCAAGCCCGCTCGTGTTGCGCAGCACCTGCGGCGCGCCCCAGTAGTCCACCGTGCCGACGCCGGAAACGTTGATGGACAGCTTGTCCGTCGCCCAGACCTGGGCGTTGCCGACGCCGCTGATCGACACGTTCGCACGCGTAGCGCGAAGCTGATCGGCGACCATCTTGCCCTTGCCGGACATGCCCAGCCTCAGGTCGGAGACACTACCTGCAAGCTGGCCGTCGCCGGCACCGGAAATTTCGAAGCGCAGCTGGTCGGCCTGCAGATCATCGAAGCGCACGGACCCCGAGCCCGAGATGTTGACGCGGAGCCTCTCTACCTTGAAACGTTCTGCCGCGATTACGTCACTCGCGCCGGAGATGTTGAGGTCCTCCAGATCGCGCACCCGCACGTCCACCGGGGTCTTGTTCGCGCTCCAGAACTTCCATGAGCTGCCCGCCGTGATCACGATGCGGTTGCCGGATTGATGAAATTCGATCGCGTTCTGCACTTCGGGACCGCCGGGGACGAACACCTGATCGGGCTGGTCGGGCTGGCCTTGCGTGAGCCTCACCTGTGCCACGCCGTCGAGCACGATGCGCGTGAAGATGCCGGCGCCGTAGCTTTTCCCTTCTTGCGCCGTCGCGGGCAGCGCAAGCGATAGGAGCAACAGGAGAGCCAGTTTCACAGCGATTGCTCCCGCAGCTTCTTCGACATCTCGCGGCTCGCGGTGAGCTGAGTACCGTCGCGCATTTTCACTATGAGGCGCGAGTTTTCGTCCGGCGTCATCGCCTCGACGAAGTCGAGGTTGACGATGCAGCCGCGCTGCACGCGCACGAAACGCGCCGGATCGAGACGCGGCTCGAGCGCCGTGATGGCCACTCGCACCAGGAATGTCTTGCCGCGGCTCGCAAGCGCGGTGTACTTGCTGTCGGAGCGCAGGTATTCGATTGCCTTGACCTGCAGCGGAAAAATTTTGCCTTGGTCCTGCACCAGGACCCGCGTGAGCGGCGCTCCGGCGAGCGCCTCGACGGCGTGCTCGAGGGATGAGCCGGCCTTCAGCGTGCGCGTTACGGCTTCGGCAAAGCGCTCGCGGGAGAACGGTTTCAGCAAGTAGTCCACGGCATGGAGCTCGAAAGCGGTTACGGCGTGCTCGTCATACGCCGTCGTGAAGATCACGGCCGGCCGCACCTTGTCGCCGGCGAGCGCCCGTGCCACCTGGAGACCCGTAAGGCCCGGCATCTGGATATCCATCAGCACGAGGTCGGGCTTCAGGCGACGGATCTCGTTCAGCGCGCTGTCGCCATCGGCGCAGCGTCCGACCAGCTCGAGCTCGGGCATGGCTTTCACCCACTCGGCGAGCGCCTCAGCGGCGAGCGGCTCGTCTTCGGCGATGAGGACTTTCGTCTTCATTGCGGAATCCAGAGATGGACGCGGAAGCCGGCACCGGGCGCGGTGCTGACCTGCAGGCGCGCGCGACCTTCGTAGTCGAGCGCGAAGCGGCGTTTGAGCGCTGCGAGGCCGATGCCCCGTCCTTTGGGCGCTTCCTCTAGCTTCGTCGGATCGCAGCCCGGACCATCGTCCTCGACGCTCAATGCGAGGCCCTGGTCTGCGTCCCGTGCGGCGCGGATGCTGATGCTGCCGCCCTGCGCCCGCGGCGCAACCCCATGCAGCACGCTGTTCTCGACGAGCGGCTGGAGGCTCAACGGCGGGATCTCGTCTTGGAGCGTCGCCGGATCGAGCTGCCAGTCGATCTGCAGACGCGAGCCGAGGCGCAGGCTCTCGAGCGCGAGGTAGTCGCGCACGAACTCGATCTCCTCGCCGAGCGGCACGCGGCCCGATGCGCTGCGCTTTGAGTCGAGAACGTAGCGCAGCATGTTGGAGAACTTGAGCAGCGCTTCCTCTGCCGCTCGCGGATCCTTGCGGGTGAGAGCGATCAGAGAGTTGAGCGTGTTGAAGAGGAAATGCGGATCGAGCTTCCCGCTGATCGCCGAGAGCTCGGCTCGCGCGAGCGCCGATTCGGCCTGCGCGGCGGCAAGCGCCGCGGCGCGGGCGCGGCGCGCTTGGAGAAGCGCGCTAAACCCGGTGGTGATCGCCGCGTAGACGACCAAGCCCCAGATCAGGCGCCAGAGCGCCGTCTGCCTGAGCATCGCGGCGGCGTGGTCGACGCCGTAGAGCCAACGGAGGGTGCCGTACTCGCACGCCATCCAAGCAAGGCCGAACGCGAGTGCCGCTAAAGCATGGAGGGCCAGCTCGGCGCCGAAAGGCCGATCCCGGCGTTGCAGGCTGCGGACCCACGGGTAGATGGCAATGCCGAGGACCATCGGCGGCCACAGGGTGAGGGTCGCCTGGTAGACCGCCTCCCAGAGCTGCCACAGGCCGCGCTGGAACTCGGTTCCGGCGAGGACATAGAGGAGCCAGGCGAGGAGGCAGGCGCCGAAGTAAGCAGCCCATGCCTTGCGGTCTTTGAACATGCAGCCATCTTACGGGGCTGCCGCCCACATAGACCCGGCCGGCGACGAATCGCCGGCCGGTGGGGTTCAACTGCGTCTGGGGCTACTTGTGCTGCGCGTCGTGCTTCTCGCGATGGATGCGCTCGCTCTGCTTGTTCTCCTTCTTCTGCAGGCGCTTCTGCTCCTTCGCGCTGACGTTGCCATCGGCACCGGCGCGCGCTTCGGCGCGCGTGTCACGTGCCTGGCCGGCCTCGAGCTTGGCCGTCTCGCGCGTGGTGAGCGAGCCCGACTTCACACCCTGCTCGATGCGGTTTTGCTGGTTGATGTTGCGCTGGACGTCGGCCTGCATGCGCTGCGAGGACGCCGAGTTCGGGTTGCCGGTCGCCGCGTTGTGCGTGTCGCGGTTGATCTCGCGGCTCACCTGGTTCTGCTCGCGCTGGAGGCGCGCCTTCTCGGCGGGGCTCAGGTTGCCGTCGCGCATGGCGCGGGCTTGATCCTTCTCGACCTTCGTCTC
The DNA here is from genome assembly GCA_019245555.1 of Betaproteobacteria bacterium. GTDB lineage: Bacteria > Pseudomonadota > Gammaproteobacteria > Burkholderiales > SG8-39 > SCGC-AG-212-J23. Next base: position 2,651 of record JAFARH010000254.1, on the reverse strand, counting down.
TGCGCGCTCGAGCTGCGAGGCCTCGCGCGTGTTGAGGCTGCCTGACTGCAATCCCTGCTCGATGCGCTGCTGCTGATTCGCGTCGCGCTGGACGGTGTTCGCCTGCGCGAACACGGCGCCGCTGAAGGCGAGAGCCAGCGCGGCGGCGATGGTGGTGTGTGCAAATTTCACGGACGACTCCTTGTTGAAGGTGATGTCCATTCAACGCGGCCACTCGATGCCGGTCTACCGCTCGCCGGTGAAATTGGTAACAGCTTGTATCATCGGACCAGGGATGTCGTTCCCACGCGTCATCATCGTCGGCTGCGGCTTCGGCGGACTCTGGGCCGCGCAAGCACTCGCCAAGGCTGAAGTCGAGCTGACTGTGATCGATCGCACGAATCACCATCTCTTCACTCCGCTGCTCTACCAGGTTGCCACTGCAGGACTGTCGGCACCTTCGGTCGCCGGCGCCATTCGCCACATCCTTGGCGACCAGCGGAACACCACTGTGCTCTACGGCGAAGTCCGATCGGTCGATCCCGCGAAGCGCATCGTGCGACTCGAGAACGGCGACGAGCTCGGCTACGACTGCTTGATCCTCGCGCCCGGCACGACGCACAGCTATTTCGGCCACGACGAATGGGCGCCCTATGCGCCGGGGCTGAAGACGCTCGAGGACGCGCTCGAAATCCGGCGCCGCGTGCTATCGGCCTTCGAGCGCGCCGAGCGCGAAAGCGATCCGCAGAAGCGCCTCGCCTGGCTCACGTTCGTTGTTGTCGGTGGCGGCGCAACCGGTGTCGAGCTCGCCGGCACGTTCGCCGAGATCGCGCGGCACACGCTGCGCGGCGAATTCCGGCGTATCGATCCGCAGACCGCTCGCGTCGTGCTTGTCGAGGGAGCAAGCCGCGTGCTGCCGCCCTACCCGCCCGAGCTCTCAGCAAAGGCGCAGCTCCAGCTCGAGCGCCTCGGGGTGACCGTCTGGCCCGGACGCATGGTGACCGGCATCGACGCGGACGGTGTTTCGCTCGGCGCCGAGCGCATTGCGTGCAAGACCGTCATCTGGGCCGCTGGTGTGGCGAGCTCGCCGCTCGGTGCAACGCTGGGCGCGCCACTTGATCGCGCCGGTCGCGTGAGAGTCGCTGCGGACCTCTCAGTGCCCGGGCATCCGGAGATCTTCGTCGCCGGCGATCTCGCGTCGGTGGAAGGCGTGCCCGGCATCGCGCCGGCCGCAAAGCAGATGGGGCGCCACGCCGCGAAGAATGTGCTCCACCTACTCGCCAAGCGAGCCACCATTCCCTTCAGGTACCGCGATTACGGCCAGCTCGCGACTATTGGCCGCAATGCCGCCGTAGTAGTGATGGGGAAGGTCAAGCTCTCGGGATTTAGCGCGTGGCTCGTGTGGCTCGTCGCGCACATCTATTTCCTCATCAACTTCCGCAACCGGCTCGTCGTGATGATCGACTGGGCGTGGGCATACTGGACCTACCAGCGCTACGCGCGAATCATCATGCGCGGCGTGAAAGGCTCGGACAAATAAATGGGGTCAGATCAACATTTCTTATCAGCGGATGCGAATGTTCCATCCCAAAGCCACGCCGCACCGCGAACACCGCTGGAGTCTCCATGCCTGTTGCGTACCAGCCGCGTCGCGACCTGGTCGGAGAAGACGTGGCGGGCCCAAAGCCGCGGCACGTCTGCATATAGGCGCTCGACGTTCGACATGCCGCCGCCCAGCACGATGACCTCGGGATCGAGGATGTTGATCACGCCGGCGAGGGAGCGAGCCAGGCGCTCGACATAGCGTTCCAGCGCTGCGCCGTGGATGTCGCGGGCGCTGCGCTTCTCGCCGGATAAGCGATCGTGGTCGCTTTCGAGTCCTGGACCGGAGAGATAGGTCTCGATGCAACCCAGGCGCCCGCAGTAGCAGCGCGGCAGCGGTTGATCGTCCGGAGTCGGAAGCGGCAGCGGGTTGTGGCCCCACTCGCCCGCGATTGCATTGCGCCCGATCAGCACCTTCCGATCGACCACGATGCCGGCGCCGACGCCGGTGCCGAGGATGACGCCAAAGACAACCTGCGCTCCGGCGCCCGCGCCGTCCACGGCCTCCGAGAGCGCGAAACAGTTGGCATCGTTCTCGAGCCGAACCTCGCGGCCGAGCACGCGCTCGAGATCCTGCCTGAGCGGCTTGCCGATGAGCCAAGTGGAGTTGGCATTCTTGACCAGCCCCGTGATCCGCGAGAGGGCTCCGGGAATGCCGACGCCGACGGTACCGGGCCCGGCTTTCTTTACCAGCGCGGCTACGGCGTCCAGAGTCGCCGCATAGTCACCGCGGGGCGTCGGCACCCTCTCGCGGAACAACTGGCGGCCGGAGTCGTCGAGCGCGAGCGCTTCTATCTTGGTGCCGCCGAGATCAACGCCGATGCGGATGACCTATCTCCATGGTTCGAACGGACGATTCAACATTAATTATTCCACCGGCAGCATAGCTCGCTCGGCTGGCCTACCCGGTCTTCGTAGCCGATGGTTCGGCTCACGGTTTTGCGCGACTCTGCACCCATGCAGAAAGCGCAGGTCCCGGCGCTTGTACCGCGCGGGCCGTTACCGCCGGCGCGTGACGCCTCGGGCGGCGAAATCGCCGTCCAGTTCCTCACGACGACGGAAGAATTCGC
>JAFARH010000299.1 GCA_019245555.1 Betaproteobacteria bacterium | reverse complement strand
GACAGGATCGGGCGGCTGAAGATCATCATGGCGGGCTGCGCGATCGCGGCGCTGACCTATTTCCCGCTGTTCGGAGCGCTCACGCACTACGTGAACCCGGCGCTCGAGCAGTTCTCGCAGAAAACGCCAATCTCCGTCGCTGCCAATGAGGCGGACTGCCAGTTCCACCTGTTCGTCGGCCCATGGAGCAAGTTCTCCGATTGTGATCGCGTAAAGGACTTCCTCACCAAGCAGGGCCTTTCGTTCAAGTCCGTGGACGGCCCGGCCGGCAAAGTCACGACTAGTATCGGCAACGAGAAAATCGAAGGCTGGGACCAGGCTAAGCTCGCGGCGACGCTCAAGGCCGCCGGCGCGCCACCGAGCGCGGACAAGAGCAAGGTGGACTGGGTCATGACTGAAGTGATCCTCGTCATCATGGTGATCTACGTGACCATGGTGTACGGCCCGATCGCGGCCTTCCTGGTCGAGCTCTTCCCGACCGAGATCCGCTACACGTCGATGTCGCTGCCCTATCACATCGGCAACGGCTGGTTCGGCGGGATGCTGCCCCTGACGGCGACCGCGATGGTTGCGGCGACAGGTGACATCTACTTCGGGCTCTGGTACCCGATCGTCGTGGCGGTGATGTCGCTCATCATCGGCACGATCTTCCTGCGCGAGACGCATCTGCGGGATATCCGGACCTACCAGCACGCCTAGGCTTTTCAGCGCACGAGAGGCCCGCCCGCAAGGCGGGCTTTTCTTTTGGAGAGGCTAAAATTCGTCTGCCGCGGAGAGATGGCCGAGCGGCTTAAGGCGCACGCTTGGAAAGCGTGTATACGTTAATAGCGTATCGTGGGTTCGAATCCCACTCTCTCCGCCACCTCTACTCGACCGCGCCGAACTTTCCCTTGACGATCATCCGGGAAAGCACCCCGAATACCGCTGACACCAGCGCGAGGAACGCATAGAAGGCTGCATAGCCGTATGAGGCTTCACGCTCCGCCGGATCGGGGATGGTTGGAGCGCCGGAAAACGCCGTGATCGCCGCGCCGAGGCAGATCAGGCAGAACACTGCACAGAGCCAGACTGCGAGCTGAGCGCTGATTTTCACGGCGGCAGTCTACAAAAGAAAACGCCCGAGGACCCTTTCAGGCCTCGGGCGCGTTAACCATCGCGTTTTGCGCGATGGAGGAGGATCCGTCGCTTGCACATTAGCCTTCGGCGCATTCCCGCGCCTGACTTGCTACTGACGGCAGCCTGACTCATCGCCGCGATGACATACAATTGTCGGCGGCGGGCCTCCCCGCATTGCAGTCTGGTGAACCTGGTCAGGTCCGGAAGGAAGCAGCCACAGCTGGTCCCTGCAAGTGCCGGGGGTTAGGCTCGCCACACATCTCTCTCGACGCAATGAGCTATCAAGTACTTGCGCGCAAGTGGCGGCCAAAGGATTTCTCGACCTTGGTCGGGCAGGAGCACGTCGTGCGCGCGCTGAAGCATGCGCTCGAGGCGAAACGGCTGCATCACGCTTATCTATTCACTGGCACGCGCGGTGTCGGCAAGACGACGCTCGCGCGCATCCTCGCGAAATGCCTGAACTGCGAGACGGGCGTGACTGCGCAGCCCTGCGGAAAATGTTCCGCTTGCGTCGAGATCGACGCCGGGCGCTTTGTCGATCTCCTGGAAGTCGATGCCGCGACTAACACGAAGGTCGATGAGATGCGCCAGCTTCTCGAGACGGCGCAATACTCACCGACGAAGGGCCGCTACAAGGTGTACGTCATCGACGAGGTGCACCAGCTCTCCGGGCATTCGTTCAATGCGATGCTGAAGACACTGGAGGAGCCGCCCGAGCACATGAAGTTCGTGCTGGCGACGACAGACCCGCAGAAGATTCCCGTCACCGTGCTCTCGCGCTGCCTTCAGTTCAACCTGAAGCAGATGCCGCCGGCCGCAATCGTCAAGCACCTCGAGCACATCCTGCGCGAGGAAAAGATCCCGGCGGAGCCGGAAGCGCTCGCGCTTCTTGCGCGCGCCGCCGCGGGAAGCATGCGCGATGCGCTCTCGCTGCTCGACCAGGCCATCGCGCACGGCGCGGGAAAAATCGCCGCTCGTGGCGTCGCCGACATGCTCGGCGCGATCGACCGTACGTACTTGCTCGACGTTCTGGCGGCAATTGCCAAAGGCGACGCCGCTGCAGTCCTCAAGATCGCCGACGACATGCAGGCGCGCAGCCTTTCGTTCGATGCAGCATTGGGTGATCTGGCTTCGCTGCTGCTCAGACTTGCGCTCGCGCAGACGCTGCCGGACGACCTCGCGGACGAACCGGATCGCGCGAGACTGAATGAGCTGGCGGCGTCGATGGACGCAGAGTCGGTTCAGCTGTATTACCAGATTGCACTCCAAGGCCGCGAAGATCTGCCGCTTGCCCCGGACGAGCACGGCGGCTTCATGATGACACTTCTTCGCATGCTCGCTTTCCGGCCGGAAGGTGGCGCGCAGACGATTTCCGCACCGGCGGCGAAGCGAATAGCCGCAAAGACGGACACTCCTAAGGCCGCGGCTACTGGCTGGCCCGAGCTCGTCCAACAACTCTCGCTTGCGGGCGCTGCGCGAGAGCTCGCACGCAACGCC
>JAFARH010000188.1 GCA_019245555.1 Betaproteobacteria bacterium | reverse complement strand
ACTGTTCGCCGGCTCGGCGCTCGCGCAATCCAAGCTGCCGCCGCTGCGCACCGGTGTCGACGGCACGTTCGCGCCGCATGCCATGCCGAAGCTCGGCGGCGGGCTCGAGGGCTTCCAGATCGACCTGTTCACCGAGGTGGCGCGCCGCATGCACCGCGAGATCATCATCGACAGCACGAGCTTCTCCACCCTGATTCCGGGAATGATGTCCGGTCGCTACGATTTCATCGCAGCGCCCACCACCGTAACCAAGGAGCGCGCCGAGCAGATGATCTTCACCGCCGGCTATCTCTGGACCGCCTACCAGTTCGGCATCAAGAAGGGCTCCACGCCGATCAAGGACTGGTCGGATCTCAAGGGCAAGGTCGTGACGGTCAACAAGGGCACACCCTACGAGACGCTCTCCAAGAAGATGGGCGAGCAGTACGGCTTCACGGTGCAGGCCTATGACACGCAACCCGATGCCACGCAGGCAGTGCTCTCGGGTCGCGCCTACGCCACGCTCGGCGGCAATACAACCATCGTCTACGCGGCGAGCAAGAATCCGCAATTCGTCGCCGACCTGGAGTTGACGGACACCCGTGCCCACTGGGCTGCGCCGTTCCCGAAGCAGAGCGTGGCGCTGAGGAACGAAATGCAGGATGTCCTCGACTGCATGAAGAAGGACGGCACCATCGCCAAGATGTCGGAGAAATGGTTCGGTAAGGTGCCGGGGCCGGATGCGCTCGAGCGCGTCATCACGCCCGGATACGGCGTGCCGGGAATGCCCGGCTACGATCCGACCCCGCATCCGCTGAAGTGCAGCTGAAGAAACTGCCGTCGTTCCCGCGCAGGCGGGAATCTCGTTTAAAAGCCAAAATGGGGTCCCCGCCTTCGCGGGGGCGACAGCCAGGCGACCTTGAGTAAGCCAATCGTCGAAGCGCGCGCGATCCACAAGCACTTCGGCGCGCTTCACGTCCTGAAGGGCGTCGACCTCGTGGTCGCCGAGCGCGAGCTCGTGTTCGTCATCGGCCCCTCGGGCTCCGGCAAATCGACGCTGCTCCGCTGCCTCAACCGCCTGGAAGAGCCTTCTTCCGGTACGGTGAGGGTCGACGGCGTCGATCTCCTCGATCCGCGAACCGACATCAACCATGCGCGCCAGCGCATCGGCATGGTGTTCCAGTCGTTCAACCTTTATCCGCACATGACCGCGCTTGGGAATGTGACGCTCGCTCTCCGTAAAGTGACGGGCCGCTCGCGTCGCGAGGCCGACGATCTGGGCATGGCAGCGCTCGCGCGCGTCGGCCTCGCCGAGCGCGCCAGCCACAGGCCAGGCGAGCTCTCCGGCGGGCAGCAGCAGCGCGTCGCCATCGCGCGGGCGATCGCACTCGAGCCGCGGGTCATGTTGTTCGATGAACCCACGAGCGCGCTTGACCCCGAGCTCGTTGGCTCGGTGCTCCGAGTGATGCGCGACTTGCGCGAGAGCGGCATGGCGATGGTGGTGGTGAGCCACGAGATGGGTTTCGCCCGCAACGCCGCCGACCGCGTGATCTTCATGGACGAGGGGGCGATCGTCGAGGAAGGTACGCCCGCCGCGATCTTCGAGTCCCCCAGCCAGAGCCGAACGCGCGCCTTCATCGGCCAGATCCAGCGCCATTAGAAATGTCGAACTGGGACCGCTTCGTCGAGACGTTCTTCAACGGGCGGATGATGGCGAAGTACCTGCCGGACATCGCCTACGGGACGCTCGTCACCGTCGAGCTCGCCGCGCTCGTCATCGTGAGCGGCCTTGCCGCCGGACTCGCGCTTGCGCTGCTGCGAAGCCTCGGCTACCGGCCAGTCAATCTGCTGCTGATCTTCGTCGTCGACCTCTTCCGCGCCCTGCCGCCGCTCGTCATCATCGTCTTCATCTACTTCGGCCTGCCGGCGATCGATGTCTCGCCTTCGGGCTTCGTCTCGACGTGGCTGTCGCTCGCCATGGTGCTGATGGCGTTCTCGGAAGAAATTTTCTGGGCCGGCATCACCTCGATCCCGAAGGGGCAGTGGGAGGCCGCGCGCTCCACTGGCCTCTCCTATGGGCAGACGCTGATCAGCGTCGTGCTACCCCAAGCGATCCGCCTCACCATCCCGCCGCTCACCAATAGAACCATAGCGATTACCAAGGGCACCGCGCTCGGGACCGTGGTGGCAGTGAGCGAGATCCTCGGCATGGCCTCCTCCGCCGTGTCGAACAGCTATAACCCCTCGCCGCTGACCCTCGGCGCGGCGGCGTACCTGATTCTTTTCTTCCCGATGGTGGTCTTCGGCCGCTGGCTCGAAACGAAAATGCGGTGGAAACGCTGATGCTGCAGACCTTCTTGAACCCGGACATCATCAGCGCGGCCTGGAAGATCATCCTCGCCGGACTCGGCAACACGGTGCTGCTGTCGGTCGTGGTCGTGCCGCTGGGACTCTTCGGCGGCCTGGTTCTCGCCCTGCTGGCGGGCGTGCGTTCCCGCTGGGTGCGCTGGCCGCTGGTGGTGTGGGTCGACTTCTTCCGCGCCTTCCCGCCGCTCGTACTCCTCATCTTTCTTTTCGCCGGACTGCCCTTCGCCGGCCTCGAGCTCGGCGGCTTCGCCTGCGTCTGCATCGCCTTCTTCCTGAA
>JAFARH010000143.1 GCA_019245555.1 Betaproteobacteria bacterium | reverse complement strand
CATCGGGTGCTGCGGCGCGCTTATGAGCTCGGTGCGAACTTTTTTGATACGGCCGAAAGCTACGGCCCGCACTACAGCGAGATCAGCATCGCCGAGGCGATGCATCCCTATCCGAAGGATCTCGTCATCGGCACCAAGTGCGGCCTCGTGCGGCCAAAGCCATCGCGGTGGGACGAGGATGGTCGGCCAGAGAAGCTGCGCCAGGACTTGGAGGGGAGCCTGAAGCGCCTCAAGCTCGAGCGCATCGACGTCTACCAGCTGCATGCACCGGATCCCAACGTGCCCTACGAAGAGCAGATCGGCGCACTCGCCAAGTTCCAGCGCGAGGGCAAGGTGCGCCACGTCGGCCTGTCCAACGTCACGGTGAAGCAGCTCGAAGAGGCGCGGAAGATCGTTCCGATCGTCTCGGTGCAGAACCGATACAACCTGGGGGACCGCAGCTCCGAGGATGTCCTCAAGGCTTGCGAGCGCCTGGGCATTGCGTTCCTGCCGTGGTATCCGCTGAATGCGGGCAGTTCGCTCAGCGTATCCAGGGTCAAGAGCCTGGCGCAGAAGCTCGGCGCCACGCCGTCGCAGGTGGTACTCGCGTGGCTGCTGAAGAAATCGCCGGCGATGCTGCCCATTCCCGGAACCGGGTCGGTGGCACACCTCGAGGAAAATATGAAAGCGGCGTCGTTGGAGCTGAGCGACGCTCACTTTAAAATGCTGTGAGGAGGATCACCCAAGTGAAAACAATAATGCTCGTGCTCTGCGCGCTCGCCCTTCCGGCCGCGGCGCAGGATTACCCTAACAAACCGATCCGCATCATCGTCGGCTACGCCGCCGGTGGCGGCAACGACATCATCGTGCGCGTGATGCAGCCGGAGATGTCGAAAGGCCTTGGCCAGCCGGTAGTCGTGGAGAACAAGCCCGGCGCGCAGTCGATCATCGCCGCAGAAACCGTGGCGAAGTCCGCGCCCGACGGCTACACGATCCTGATGGGACCAAGCGGACCGATGACCATCAATCCGGCCACCTATTCGAAGTTGCCCTATGACGTGAAGCGGGACTTCGCGCCGATCTCGCTGATCTGCCAATTCCCGCTGATCGTCGCGGTGAGCTCGAACCTGCCGATCCACAACATCACGGAGCTGATCGCCTATGCCAAGGCGAATCCGGGCAAGGCGAACTATTCGTCGAGCGCCGGCATCTTCCAGCTCACCACCGAGCTCTTCAACCAGAAGACCGGCACGAACTTGGTGATGATTCCCTACAAGAGCAGCGGCGAGTCGGTGAATGCCCTGATCGCGGGCGACGCGATGGTGACGTTCGTCGATCCACCGCCGGTGACCGGGCCGCTGAAGGCCGGCACGGTGCGCGGCATCGCCGTCACTTCGGAGCAGCGCCATCCTTCGTGGCCCAATCTTCCGACCATGGCGGAAGCCGGCGTGCCGGACATGGCGGTCCCGGTATGGACCGCATTCTTCGCGCCGGCGAAGACGCCGGCAGGAATCATCAGCCGGCTACAGAAGGAAGTGGCACGCGCAGTCCATAGCCCCGAAGTCAAGGAACGCTTCGCGCAAATGGGCCTCGACCCGGTCGGCAGCACGCCCGAAGAACTGGCGAAAGTTGCCGCGCGCGACCTGGAGAAATACACGGCCGTCGCCAAGGCCGCGAACATCAAGAACGACTAGCTGCGCGTCAGAGCGGGCGGACCTGCACCTTCCGCCACTTGATCCCCGAGCCCTGGGCGCCATTTGCGCCGCCGGTCGCATATTGCAGGCCGAACGGGCCTTCCGCGAGCTTCGCGTCCTGCCCCGTAACGGTCTGCACCCCGTTCAGCTTGACGACGAGCTGCGAACCCTTCGCGGTGATTTCGTACGTGTTCCAGTGCCCGCCGGCCTTGTTCTGGATCGGCACGGGGACGGCCGCCACGTCGACGATCGCGCCGGTGCCGAACTTGGGCTCGGGGCGCGTATCCCAGATATTGACCTCGTAGCAGTTCGTGCCTGTGATCTTCTCGCGGTTGTTGCAGCGGATGAAGATGCCGCTGTTCGTGTCGCTCTCGGCGTAGAACTCGGCGCGGATCTCGAAGTCCTTGTACGACTTCTTCGTCAGCAGGAATCCGCTCTTGCCCTGGTCAGCGACAATCGCGCCGCCCTCGGCGCGCCAGTTCGCGTCGCCGACGCGATCGAAGTTCTCCAGCCCTTTGTCACCGTCTAGCAGTGTTTCCCAGCCTCCAGCCATGCCGGGTATGTGCATGTTCGCGCATGCGACAAGAGTGCCTACAACCGCGGTCACTACGAGCAGCCGTTTCATGATCCCTCCTCCGTGTCCTGGCTGAAGATATTCTGCCAGCCTTCGCCGGCGCGCTCCCAAAGCGAACTGATGTACGTAACGCGAGGTTTCCCTTCCCGGTCGGTCCAGCGCGCCTTGTAGGCGAGCAATGCGACGTCCGGGTTGACACGAATCAAGCGGGGAGCTTGCAACTCGAAGCGCGACACGGTCGGCCCTTTCGCGGCGCGGGCTACGTGCTGCGCCCTGGATTCGAAGCCGGAGTTGTAAACGCCCAAGAATTTTTCGGAGAGGAGCCTCGCATCGGCAGCAGCATCGCCGCGCTGCAACGCCTCCCAGACCTGACGCTCGAGTGCGAGGAAAAAGCTCAGGTCCTCATTCACGCGGCGGGCTGGTAGCGCGCGATGCGCTGGCGTGTCTCGCGCATGTCATCGCCGCGGAGCTCGCGCAGCGCATACGCTGCGAAATCGTCGGCCACTTCCTTGCGCCAGTACAAGTCCATGTCCGTGTTGTCCATGGGCTTCGCGCGATTGGCGACGAGCGCAGCCGCCTCGGCGATCACCTCATCCGTGAGCCGCTTGCCCTTCAAGAATTCGCTGGCCTTGTCGATCAGGAACGGTCGTGAGGCAACGGCGCCGAGTGCGATCCTCGCTTCGGAGACGATATCGCCGTCGAGCTTCGCAGCCGCTGCCACACCGAGAATCGGGAAATCGAACGAGCCACGACGGCGGAGTTTCCAGTAGGTGCTCTTCCAGCCAGCGGGCACGCGCACTTCGGTGAGGATCTCATCCGGCGTGCGTGACAGATAGTCGATGCCGTCATTCTGGTAGAGCGCGGCGACCGGGATCTCGCGCTCCCCTTTCGCGCTCGAGAGTTTGATTACTGCATCGAGCGCGATCAGCGCCGGCGCGGTGTCGGTGGACGAGACGGCAACACAGCGCTTGCTCGCCGTAGCGACCCAGCAGACGGTTCCATCCTTCTTCAGGCAGAAGTCGATGGCCTTGCGCCATTCGTAGCTCTGGTTGTAGTAGGTGCAACGCGTATCGAGGCACAGGTTGCCGCCGAGCGTGCCCATGTTGCGCAGGTGAGGCGTCGCGACCTGTGCCGCCGCTTGGCGGAGCGCGATCGGCGTCTTCTCGCTGCGCACGACCTCGGTCAGGGTCAGGCCGGCGCCGAAGGTGCCATTCAGTTTCTTCAATTCATCGACCTGCCGCAAAGAGACCAAGACTCGCGGTGCCTGGTGGCGGCGCTTCATGTTCGGCAGGAGATCGGTGCCTCCGGCGACGAGCATCGCCCGCGGGCCTTCGCCCGCCAGGATCTTCGCCGCCTCCGCTACCGAGCGGGGCGCGCGATGCTCAAACCACGGCAGTCTTAGCATCGCGCCTGGTTTCGCTTCCGTCGCCGCCTTCCCAGGGCGGCAGCACAAACGTCGGCGCCGGGTACGGAACTTTCGGGAACGACGTGGGACCGACGCGCTTGTCCTGCGCCTGCAAAGCCTTGAGCACCCTGTCCGGCGTGATGGGAATCTCATCGACGCGCACGCCGACCGCATCGAAGATCGCGTTCGCAACCGCCGGCATAACTGGCAGCAATGGTCCTTGGCCTACTTCCTTGGCGCCGTAAGGACAATACGGATCGGGATCTTCGATGAGCGCCACTTCGACCTCAGGCATATCGAGCGACGTGAGGCTCTTGTAGTCGAGCATCGAGGGCGCGCGATGCACGAGCGCCCCGGATAGTTTCTCCGGCAGGCGGCGGAAGGATTGTTCTTCCATCAGCGCCTCGCCGAGACCCATGTACACGCCGCCGATCACTTGTCCCTTGGCGAGCGTGGGATTGATGGCGCGCCCGATGTCATGTGCGATCCAGATCTTCGGCACGTGAATCCAGCCGGTGCGCTCATCGACCTCTGTTTCGACGACGCAAGCGCTGAAGCTGTAGGCCGGCGACGGGCCGACGCCGGCGCCCTTGTATTTCCCCGGCGGCTTTGGCGGCGCGTAGGAACCGACGGCCGAGAGCGTGCCCAGCTCCGCCTCCGCAGCGTGCACCGCCTCGACGAAGGTCATCCCCGGACCGGAATGGTCCACGGCGAAGACGCGCCCCTGCGAGAACACGATGCGGTCGGGACGCGCGCCGAGCGTCTCGGATACGACCGCTGCGATCTGCGTGCGCAGGCGCTCCGCGGCCTGCACGGCCGCGTTGCCCATCATGATGGTGACGCGGCTCGAGTAGGAGCCGAGGTCGACCGGCGCAATGCCGGTATCGCCGGTGACGACGCGAACCGTTCCGATGTCGACGCCGAGCGTCTCTGCGACGATCGCCGCGAGCACGTCGTCGGAGCCTTGCCCGATCTCAGTGGCACCGCAGTAGACGATCACGGAACCAGAGCGATCGAGCAAGATCTGCACGCCGGAGTGCGGCATCTTGTTCCAATAGATCGCCACACCGGCGCCACACATATAGGTACTGCAGGCGAGGCCGAGGCCGCGTCCTCTGCCGAGCTTGCCGCGGCGCTGCTTCCAGCCCGACATCTCGGTCACCTTCTTGATGCAATCGGCGAGACCGTTTGAGCCGATCTTCAGCCAGCTGGCAGTGAGCGCATTGGCCTTGGTGACGTTCTTCAGCCGCAGCTCGGCGGGATCCATGCCGAGCTTCACCGCAATCTTGTCCAGCTGGACTTCCTGCCCAAACCGCGGCTGCGGCGTGCCGTGGCCGCGCTTCGGGCCACATGCCGGTTTATTGGTGAACACGCGGCATGCCTCGAACTTGAAGCGCGGATAGTGATACGTGACGGGCGTGAGCACGCCTGTGTAGAAAGTGCTCGCCGGCCCGTGCGAGCCGTAGCCGCCGCCGTCGAGCAGCGTCTGCAGGTGCATGCCGCTGAGCTTTCCTTCCTTCGTCACGCCGGTCTTCATCTTCATCAGCACTGGATGGCGGCCGCGGTGCACATAGAACACTTCCTCGCGCGTGAGACCGATCTTCACCGGCCGGCCGAGCACGAGCGCCGCCTTAGCTACGACGAATTCGTGGCCGCCCGGATCGCATTTGCCGCCGAAGCCGCCACCGTTCGGCGTGGCGATAACGCGAATCTGGTGCTCGGGCACCTGGAGCGCGCGGGCCAGCTGCCGGTGCAGGTAGTGCGGGTTCTGCGTGCTGGATGAGATCTGCAGCTTGCCGTCAGCGTCTATGAAGGCGAGCGTCGCCTGCTGCTCCATCGGCAGATGCGTGTTCCCCTCATAGAAGAAGAGGTCCTCGACGACGAGGTCGGCCTTGGCGAGGGCCTCATCAACTTTGCCGAACTCGTAGGACTGATTGCGGTGGATGTTGCCCTGCTCGCAGTAGTCGTGAATCCGAGGTTCCGGCTGCTGCAGTCCCTGCTCCGGGCTCGCGATGGGCGGCAGGATCTTGTAGCGCACCTCGATTAGGTCAAGGGCTTGGACGGCGGTCTGCTCATCGACCGCGACGGCGGCCGCGACCGGATCGCCGACATATCGCACGCGCTCGCGGGCGAGCGGATATTCGTCGACCGAGACCGGCATGATGCCGAACGGAATTGGGAAGTCCTGCCCAGTGAGCACCAAGTGCACACCAGGATGCTGGGCCGCCCTTGTGGCGTCGATCGATTCGACGACTGCGTGCGGATGCGGCGAGCGCAGAAGCTTGGTGAAGAGCATGCGCGGCATTGAGAGGTCGTCCGCATAGCGCACCTGGCCGGTGGCCTTGGCGCGGCCGTCGACCCGACGGCGCGGCTTGCCGATGATGTCGAGCCGCTTCATCGCGCTTCTTCCTTGAGGCGGCGCGCTGCGTCTTCGACCGCGTCGACGATCTGCTGGTAGCCCGTGCAGCGGCACAGGTTGCCTGCGGTCGCCTCTTTGATCTGGTCGCGCGTTGGACTCGGATTCGTTTCGAGCAGGGCTTTGGCGGCCATGATGACGCCGGGCGTGCAGTAACCGCACTGCGATCCACCGAAGTCGGCGAATGCTGCCTGCAACGGGTGCAGGTCCGGCCCGCGGGCGAGGCCCTCGATTGTCTGGACCGAACGTCCTTCGCATTCCATGCCGAGTACGAGGCATGAAAGCACCGGCGCGCCATCCAGGAGCACCGTGCAAGCGCCGCACTCACCGAGCTCGCAGCCATGCTTCGTGCCGGTAAGGGCGAGGTCCTCGCGCAGGACCTCTAGAAGCGTCTTATATGGCGCAAAAAGCGTCTCGACCTTTTCGCCGTTCACGCTCATCGCCAGGCGATGCGGCTTCATTTGTTTGGGATCCAAACTAATTGTCGCTACTGTACCCCTGCCGAGCGTCCGGCGCAAAAAGGTTGTCGGGAATCCGCTGGCACTAGAACGACGACAGGACGTAGTGCCATCGCCCGAATGGCGCATGCATTGCTCTTCAGAGCGCCATGGGTCCCGACAGGCCGGTGGCAATTCAGATGGCAGCGGAGGTAGCGGCAAGCAGCCTCGGTGTCGACAATCTTCCGGATCGCGTCGCCGCCCTCGCCGGCGGGATGATCTATAGCGTGGCCTGCGACCAGCAGGCCGTACGGCTACCGCTCATCGCCGGAGCGCTGGTGGCGACGCTCAAGCTCGGCACCCCCTGCGTGCTCCTAACTCCTTCCGACGGCGGCATGTTCCTGCGCAAAGCGCGCCTGGCGGGCTTTTCCCTCGATGCGGCGGTGCGCGACGGCGCGCTGGCGCTCTTCCAGACACCACTCGACATCGGCAAGGCGATTTTCCGGATGGGTGTCGAGACCTTCGTCCAGCAACTCCAATTCAGCATCCCGTCGCGCGGCGTATTTGTCGCGATGGACTCGGCGGATCCGCTCTTCATGCTCTCCGACCCCCGGGCGAGCGAGGAAGCGGCGCAGCAATACCTGCACTGGGCGAGCTCCCACCAGCACACGCTGCTCGCGACGTTTGCGCCGGCAGCAGCAGCGCCGCGCGATTACCTCACGCTTCGACACATCGCTGAAAATTTTGCCGGCTTCGCCATCGCGCGCCCGACCGACGGCGGTGCGGTGCTCGAGATTCGCCATTGGTTCGGCGCGCAAGGCGCCAACCCCCGCGAATCGTTCATGCTGCGCTCGCGGCAGAGCGGCGTGCTGAGCGTGCGTTCGGCTCCGACGCCGGACGACGAGCTCCCGCCGGTCGATGCAGTGATCTTCGTCCGCAGCGCAATGGATGTAACACCGGCCGCCCGCTCCTCATGGCACGAGGCGGAATCCATTGCGGACGCGGTGGACGCCGCTCGCCGCAGCGAAGCGGCAACGCTGGTCCTGCCGTTCGACCGACCAGCGGATTACCAGACCCTCTGCCGCGCCATCGTGACTGTGCGAGCCATGCGTCGTCCGTGCCTGCGAGTCCTGATCCGGGAGCGGCGCGTGCGCCTGCGCGCGGGACAGATGCTGACGCTGATGCGCCTCGGTGCTTCGGCCATTCTCCCGCTCGACGTCTCCGACGCAGCCGTGCGCCGCATGGTGGACTCGCTCCGCGGCACACGCTTCACGCGTCCGTATGAAATGGATGCGCAGCAGGTCGACGAAGACACAAACGGCCTGCTCGCGCGCCAGCCTGACAGCGTGCGGGGCTTCTGCGAGGCGATCGAAGGGCTACTCGCTGCGGCAGACGGCTTCGACATCGAGACATCGCTCGTGCGGGTTCGCTTCCCGGACGGGCAGATGGCGAATCGCGCGCGCTCGGCGCGCCGGTTCGGACGCGACCTCGTCGCCTTCCTGCAGGGCGACACCGCGTGGTTCTTCTTCTTTGGTTGTCCCGCGGCATCCATTCCAAACGTGCTGCAGCGCTTCTTCCGTGCGCCGCTCGATCCGCTGAATTGCCAGATCGAGCAGGAGCCCGACCGGATGCTCGAGTGCCTGTCCGGGATGCGCCGCTCGGTGACCGCATGATGCGGCTACTCCTCGCCATCGCACTGTTATGCCCGCTCGCGGCGCTCGCCGAGACTGCACTGGAGCGCTATGAGGCCGAAGACTACAAAGGCGCCGCCCGGCTCGGCTTGCGGGAGTTGGCCGATGCACCCAAAGGCGCGAAGACCGACGAGCTTCGTCTCGCGGTCGCGAACAGCCTCGCGTGGACGGGCCAGTACGACCTGGCGATTCCGCAATACAAGGCCCTCTTCGGCACGCGCTATGACACCGACGCACGCATCGGCCTCGCCAACGTCCTGCGCTGGAACGGCCAGGCCGACCTCGCCGACCCGTATTACCGCGAGGTCCTGGCGCGTGACCCGAACAACGCCGAGGCCAAGCTCGGCCGGGAGCTTGGCGGACGCGACCTGCGGCCCGCCGTGACAGTGCGCGGTGGCCATACGTCGGACAACCAGGGCGTGTCACTCAATGAATTCGGCTTGAGCTACCGGCGCTGGACAGAGGATTTGAAGGGCCGATGGGAAATCGGCGCGCTGACGGGGCAAATGGATTCGCCGCAAGGCGATTTCTCCCCGAAGGGCGTGCAGGGATCACTCTGGCTTCCTCAGGCGCCCTTCGCGCCGAAAGTCGAAGCTTTTGTCTATGACAACGGCATCTCCGGAGCCCGCCTGTTCGGCGCTGCACAGGTGGAACCCATCCGCGACAAGCTTCGCATCCGCGTGGCACGCGTGGATTGGGGGCGCCTCGCCTTCAGTGGGGCCGCCACCCGCGACGGGTTGACGGCAGGCATGCTTGGCATCTTCGGCGCCACTTCGACGCCGCTCGGCGACGTGAGGGCCAGGCTCGACGCCTACGACATCTCCGACGATAACCGCGTGCTCGACGGCGAAGCCTCGATCAAGCCGGCGTGGCAACCACTTCCCGCACAGGTGAAGTGGATCACGGGTGTCACTGGGCGCTACGCCGATCGTGAGGATCCGCGCTACTGGTCGCCGCATCCTGCGTACGGCGTGGCCTTCTTGGGCATCGAGCGCGGCTGGTACCTCGATCGACTGGACCTCACCGCTTCGGCGCGGCGCAGCTTCACGTTCACGGAGACCGCCGGAGACGGCTGGAGCGTCGGACTGAGCGGCAAGTATTGGATTGCGCGCGCGCTTGCGATCGGCGTGGACGCGTGGATGGTGAATGCGCCGCGACCCACGCCCTACGCCATGCGCCAGGTCGGCGCTTTCGTGCAGCAGCTATGGTGAGCCGCCTCGCCTCGATTGTCTTTCTCGCCGCGGTCACGCTCGCTGCGGCGCTCGGCGCACATCATTTCGCCGTGGTCGAGGTCCATAGTGAGGCCCCGATCGAAGGCACGGTCGCCGGCGTCATTGCGGTCGTGATGTTCCTGTTTCTCCTTATCCTCGCCGCCCGCTACCTGCTCCTGCTTGGCCTCGCCGCATATTCGCAGTCGCAGCCTGCGCCCCAGCCCTGGTCGATCGCCGACGATGGCGACGCACCCTTCGTATCGATTATCGTCCCAGCCTTCAACGAGGCACCGATGATCCGCAGCGTGCTGGAGTCGCTGCTCGCCATCGACTATCCGCGCTGCGAGGTCATCGTCGTCGACGATGGTTCTTCGGACCAGACATTCCTGCGCGCGCTGCCCTACCAGCAGAGGCGCTCTGAAATCGGCATCCGGGTACTCGTGAAGGCGAACGGCGGCAAGTTCGACGCGCTGAACCACGGCATCGCGCAGGCACGAGGCGAGATCATCGTCTGCATCGACGGCGACAGCATCGTCGAGCGTGATGCGCTGCGCTACCTCGTGGCGTACTTCGACGACCCCAACGTCGGCGCCGTGGCCGGGAACGTGCGCGTCGTGAACCGCGCCGCCATCTGGTCAGGGCTCCAAGCCCTCGAATACGTGGTCGGCCTCGGCCTCGCCAAGCGCGCGCAGAGTGCGGCTGGCGCGGTGAGCATCGTTCCGGGCCCGCTCGGCGCTTTCAGGAAGACGGCTCTCGCCGATGTGAATGCCTATGATGGCGACACGTTCGCGGAAGACTTCGACCTGACCATGAAGCTCCTGGCCATGGGCTGGCATGTCGTCTACGAGCCGCGCGCCGTAGTCCTGACCGAGGCACCGGAGCACACGCTCGATCTCCTGCGCCAGCGCTATCGCTGGACCCGCGGCTCGCTGCAGGTCCTCGCCAAACGCAAGGCGGGCTTCTTTTCGCTACGTCGCTCCCCGATGGAATGCCTCGGCCTCTGGTATCTCGGCTTCGAGGGACTGTGCCTGCCGGTACTCCACGTCGGGGCTCAACTGGTGTTCATCATCGGTGGCCTGGCTCTCGGCCTGCACGACCTCCTGCTTTACTGGTGGCTGCAGCTCCTCTTCCTTGATTGCGCGACCGCGCTTTATTGCATCTGTGTCGAGGACGAATCGCCGCGGCTCGCGCTTCTTGCCCCGTTCTTCCGCGTCTTCTATCTCATCGTGCTGGACGTGGCACGCCTCTTCGCCGCGTTCGACGAGCTTGCGCGCGTCGGCATGAGCTGGGACAAGCTCGCCCGCCTCGGCCGTCTCTCACCGGCGACCTGAACATGGACTCGATCTTCATCTTCCTCTCGAATCTGGTGCTGTTCCTTTCGCTGGCCACGCTCGTCTTTGCCGTCGGTGCATCCGTCGCGATGATGCTCAAGCGCCGGCAACCGCAGCGCCGCAAGCGCGAGGCCGTGCCGCCGCCCGATGCGGCACAGCTCCTGCGCCGCTACGTTCCGCCCGAGCCGGACTGACAAGGTGCTTCGCATCCTCGCCCTCATCGTCATGAGCTGCGGCGTCGCGCGCGCGGCGGAGATGCCGCTCGTCCTGCTACAGAGCCCGGCGACCGCGGCGTTCTTCAAGAACACGAAGACGAGTTACGAAGACGACCTCCTTGTGCCGTGGCGGAGCTTCTTCCGGCGGAACAAAGTTGCGGTGCGCGAGGCAAAGGCGGGCGAGCTTGCCTCGATCCAAGGCAAGGCGGTGCTGATCATTCCGTCGGCGGTCGTACTCTCCGACGCTGAGCGAAAGGCGATCAGCACACGGGTCGCCGCAGGATGGAGCGTGCTCGGGACGTGGGCGCTCGGCACGCGCGATGAAAAAGGCGCGACCCGCGGCTATGGCTTTCTCGAAGAGCTCTTCGGCGTAAAGGTCGTCTACGACAAGCCGCCGGAGGGCGAATTCCGCTTCTTTCTGCCGTATGGCGAAACACCGCTCACGCACCGCCTGCGTGCCGGACAGCGAATGTATTTCCGTGCGAGCGGCGAAGGGCCATTGCGGCTGCGCACCGACCATGGTGCAGGTCGAATCAGCGACTACAACCGGGATGTGTCGCAATCGCATCTCGTCATGCCCGTCGCGGCCTTCGACGAACGCGGCGGTTCGCGCCGCGCGTATATCGGCGCCCCCGAAAGCTCATGGGACAGCGCGCAGGCGGAGATGGATGCCTTTCTCTTTGGCACCCTCGACTGGCTGAAGCGCAAGCCCATCGTGTTCAAGAGCGCCTGGCCGGAGGCGTATGAAGCCGCCCTGCTGCTCGAGATGGACACCGAAGACAAGTTCGCGAATGGAACGAATTTCGCGACGCAGCTCGAAAAAGCCGGCCTGCGCGGCACGTTCTTCTGCCTGACGAGCGAAGCGGTTAAGAACCCTTCCGCCCTCAAACGGATCGCGGAGAAGCACGAGATCGCCTACCACGCCGACGTCCATACCGGTTTTCGCAAGGTCGACGAGGCGAAACAGGACGAGCGGATGAAGGCGATGGTGAAGCAACTCGCGCCGCTCCTTCCTTCGGGCATGAAGCCGACCGGATTCCGCCCACCGCTCGAGGAGTACGACGCGACAACCGAAAAGCTGCTGCGCCCGAACGGCCTCGCTTACATGGCCGGCTCGAACGATACGAGCGACGATACGCTGCCGAAGTTCTCCAAGGTTGATCCGGAGCTGGTGCTGCTGCCCCGCACCTGGGCTGACGACATCGTTCTCCTCCGCGCCGGCAAGCTCGACACGGCCAGCACCGATCGGATTCTCCTGGCGAGCCTGGAAACCACGCTGGCCGGGCGCGGATTCGGCCTGCTCTCGATCCATAGCCAGTATTTCGAGTCGGGAGGCGCGCTACAAAAGGCGATGCCCATTCTCCTTCAGGCACTCGCGCAACGGCGTTCGAGGCTTTGGATAGCGCCCGCAGACACGATCGCCCGTTGGTGGCGCGATCAAGCGGCGGTGCATGTGACTTCGCGTGCGGATGCGCAGGGTGATCGCGTCACGTTGGACGTCGCTCGCAGCGGGATCAGCGGTGTAAAGCTGGTCGTCATCGGGCCTGCGCCGGGAAAAGCACCCACGATCGAAGGCTTGCAAGGCGCGCAAGTGCGAAAGCTCGACGATCAGCGCTGGGCTGTGCTCCTCCCTGAGTTG
>JAFARH010000310.1 GCA_019245555.1 Betaproteobacteria bacterium | reverse complement strand
CAACGACTTCCGCCAGAAACAGTAAGCAGCGATGCTCCTGAGAAGCCCCGCCACGGCGGGGCTTTTCTTTCTGTTGTGCACCACCGCTGCGTTAGCGCAGGGCGACGCGAAGCGCGGCGAGTATTTGTCGAAGGCCGGCGGCTGCCTCGGTTGCCACACCGAGGAACGTAAGGACGCCACGCCGTACGCGGGCGGCCGCGCGCTGAAGACACCCTTCGGCACGTTCTACGGGCCGAACATCACGCCAGACAAGAAGGTTGGCATCGGCAGATGGGCCTTAGCGGATTTCGTGAGAGCACTACGCGAGGGTGAAGAGCCGGACGGCGCGCATTTCTTCCCAGCATTTCCCTATTCGTCGTTTACACGGATCACGGACGCCGATCTCCTCGACCTGTGGGCCTACTTGCAATCGCTCAAACCGAGTCCGCAACCCAGCAAGCCGCACGATCTCGGCTTCCCGTTCAACGTGCGCCTCTCGCTTCTCGGATGGAAGTGGCTCTTCTTTGCACCGGGCGAATTCCGCCCCGATGCCAGCAAGAGCGCGCAGGTGAATCGTGGTGCCTATCTCGCGGTCGCGCTCGGTCATTGCGGCGAATGCCATACGCCGCGCAATATCGCCGGCGGGCCCAAGAAGGATCGTTATCTCGGCGGTGCAAAGCTCGGTGAAGGCACCACCGCGCCCAACATCACGCCTACTCGTCTGAAGAGATACGGCGACAGCGAGTTAAAGGATATCCTCTCCAGCGGGCTTTTTCCCGACGGCGATGTGATGGGCGACACGATGTCAGAAGTTGTGCGGAACACGACGAGCCAACTGACCGCGGCTGACCTCGATGCGCTGATCGCCTATCTGCGCAGCGTGCCGGCGTTGCCCGACGAGCCCAAATAGCGTGGAATAGCAGCCACCACAGACCTGTTCCCATGGACGAAGCCAAGCGCCTGGTCGAGCTGATCCCGAGATTGCGACGGTATGCTCGGGCGCTCGTGGGAGAGCGTGCCGGCGCGGACGATCTCGTCCAGGATACGCTTGAGCGAGCCTGGGCGAAGCTCCATCTCTATCGTCGTGGCACCGACCTTCGAGCCTGGCTTTTTACAGTCATGCACAACGTACACGTGAACCGCGTTCGCGCGACTCGCCCGGTCGATCCTCTCGAAGAGGAAATGCCGGAACTCGCGCAGCGTGGCACGCAGCCTGACGCGCTGCTCGTGCGTGATCTCGATCGCGCGATCGCGCGGCTGCCGGCGGATCAGCGCGCGGTGCTCCTCCTCGTCACGCTGGAAGAGATGAGCTACGAGGAAGTGGCGCGCACCCTTGGTATTCCCATCGGCACGGTGATGTCGCGGCTCTCGCGCGCACGCGAGAAGCTGCGTGCCATGATGCTCGGACAGACCCCGCCTTCCGCGAAGCTGAAGCTCGTCAAATGAGCGAACCGATCAGCGAAGCCGATCTACAAGCCTACGCCGACGGGCATCTGCCCGAAGAGCGGCGCAAGGCCGTTGACGCGTGGCTCGCCAGCCGCCCGGAAGAAAGCGAGCGCATCGCAGCCTATCGGCGGCTCGCGAGTGAAGTGCGCGCCGCGTACAACACGATGCTTTCGGAGCCTGTGCCGCCGCGTCTTACCCAGGTCGCCGCGGCCGGACTGCGCTGGCGTCGTGTCGCCGTCGTCGCGGGATGGATCGTCCTCGGCATCCTGATTGGTGTCCCTGCGGGCTGGTATTCACGTCCCGAACGCCTGGTGACGCAGGTCGTCCCGGCGGATCCTTCTATGATCGCGCGGCGCGCGGCCGTCGCGCACGCTACGTATTCGCCGGAGGTGCGTCATCCAGTCGAAGTCGGCGCTGACGATGAGCAGCATCTCGTCACCTGGCTCTCCAAGCGCCTTGGCGTGAAGGTACGGGCACCGAAGCTGGATGACTTCGGCATGTCGCTCGTCGGCGGACGGCTCCTGCCCGGAGAAAACGGCCCGGTGGCACTCTTCATGTATCAATCGCAGAACGGACGCCGCCTCACGCTCTACGTGCGCACCGAGGCGTCGCGCAATCGGGAGACTGCGTTCCGCTACGCACGCGAGAACAACGTCAACGTCTTCTACTGGATCGACCGCGAAGTGGGCTACGCGCTCGCTTCGGCAGACCTCACCAAAGACGAGCTGCTGCGCCTTGCCAACCTTGTCTACAAGCAGCTCGAGATGTCTTAACGCGCGACTGACGCGTTCAGCGCAGTCGCGAGCGCTGCTTCACCGCTGATCAGCGCCTTCTAGCCGAGCTCGAGCCCGTTGCGCTTGCCCTTCGGCACGAGCTTGAGCCCCTCGGGGCTGATGGTCAGCATGTACGGCTGGCCTTCGATCGCGACTTCTCGTTTCAGCGGTTTTTCCAGTTTTGTAGCCATGGTCCCCTTTCAGCAATGATCAAGCCTGCGTTGCGCGCTTGAGCTTCTTCAGCTCGTCGACCAGCGCGCCCATCTGATAGTTTGCATTCAGCCCGCTCGGGCTTGGCAGCACCCACACGCGAGCACCCTCGAAACGCTCTGGCTGCTCGCCCAGTGGGGCCGCGGGCGCCTCGAAGGCATGACGATAGGCACCCATGCCGAGGAATGCCACCATGCGCGGTCGATAGCGTCGAACCTTGCGGGCAAGGCGAGCGCGCCCGGCAAGGAATTCCGGCGGCTCGAGCTCATCGGCGCTCGCCGTGGCCCTGCCAACCAGGTTCGTGAGTCCGTAGCCGAGGTTCGCAAAGGCCTCCTTCTCCGACGGATGAAAGAGGCGAGGCGTGAAACCCGCGGCGTGCAGCGCGGGCCAGAAGCGGTTGCCCGGCCGGGCGAAATGGTTGCCGGTTGCAGCCGAGTAGAGGCCGGGATTGATACCGCAGAAGAGGATTCTGACACCCGGCGCGATGACGTCGCGCAGCTTCTTGCCGCGGGCGGCGGCGAGATCCGCAGGGCTAGGCCGGCCTGATGAGATAGCCGCCGGACTTCTCGTCCGGCTCGAGCTTGACGAGGCCTCTCTTCTCGGCTTCCTCGAGGAGATCGGAGAACGCTTTGAACCCATAGTAGGACTCGTTGAATCCCGGCTTCCTGCGCTTGAGGGCCTGCTTGACCATCGAGCCCCAGATCTTCTCGCCTTCGCCGCGCTCGGCGATGAGCGCGCTCAGAGTCTCGACGACGAGATCATAGGCCTCCTGGTGCTTGTCCTCGCCGGCGGGTCCGCTCTCGCGACGTTTCTTGGCGGCCCGGCGTTTCTGCTCTTCCTGGCGCACGAGATCGTCGTAGTAGATGAACTCGTCGCAGTTGGAGATGAGGAGGTCCGAGCTCGAGTTCTTGACGCCGACACCGATGACGGTCTTTGCGTTCTCGCGCAGCTTGGACACCAGCGGCGAGAAATCAGAGTCGCCGCTCACGATGACGAAGGTGTCGACGTGCGACTTGGTATAGCAGAGGTCGAGCGCGTCGACCACCATGCGGATGTCGGCCGAGTTTTTGCCCGACTGGCGGACATGGGGAATCTCGATCAGCTCGAAGGCTGCGGCGTGCATCGTCGCTTTGAATTCCTTGTAGCGCTCCCAGTCGCAGTAGGCCTTCTTGACTACGATGGAGCCCTTGAGGAGAAGGCGCTCCAGCACCTTCTCCATGTCGAACTGCGCGTACTTCGCCTCGCGCACGCCCAGCGCGACGTTCTCGAAGTCGCAGAAGACCGCGAGGCTACGCGCTTCGTGGGCGCTCGGCATGAGGGGCTGCGGGTTCCGACGGCCGATTGAGCCACACCTGCAGGCGCTCGAAGTACATGTAGATCACTGGCGTGATGTAGAGCGTCAGCACCTGCGAGACGATGAGGCCGCCCACCACCGCGAGCCCGAGCGGCTGACGCACGTCACCGCCGGCACCGAGGCCCAAAGCGATTGGCAGCGTACCCATCAGGGCGGCGAATGTGGTCATCATGATCGGACGGAAGCGAATTAGGCCCGCTTCCTGGATCGCGTCCCCCGGGTTACGACCTTCGTTCCGCTGCGCCTCGATCGCGAAGTCGATCATCATGATGGCATTCTTCTTCACGATGCCAACCAGCAGGATGATGCCGACGAATCCATAAAGGTTCAACTCCTGATGAAATATCAGCAGTGTAAGCAACGCAC
>JAFARH010000422.1 GCA_019245555.1 Betaproteobacteria bacterium | reverse complement strand
GTTCTCCTCGGACAGGGTGCTGCCGGGCGCGATGCAGTTGACGCAGATATTGTCCTTGCCGACTTCCATCGCCAGCGTGCGCGTGAAGCCGAGGATGCCGGCCTTGGAGGTGACGTAATGGATGCGTGAGCCCACGCCCTTGAGCGCGGTGCCGGAGCTGATGTTGATGATCTTGCCGTAGCGCTGGCTCCGCATCTGCGGGATGACCGCACGGCACGCGAACCATGTGCCCCGTAGATTGACCGCCATCATGCGGTCCCATTCGGCGGGGTCGATCTGGTCGAACGGTGCACGCGACATGGGAATGGTTGCAAAGATGGCAGCGTTGTTGATGAGCACATCGATGCGCCCGAACCGCTCGATCGTGCGCATCGCCATCTCATTTGCGCTCTTTTCGCTCGCCACATCCGTCCGCACGGCGATCCCACCCAGTTCTTTGGCGACGCGCTCGCCGGCTGGCCCATCGAGCTCGGCGATGACGATCTTCGCGCCTTCTTCCGCGAGTCGGTGCGCATAGGCCTTGCCAATGCCATGCCCACCGCCGGTGATGATCGCTACACGGCCTTCCAGTCTCTTCACCGGGGAAAGTATAGTGGCCCCTTCATAACCGGAGGTGAAATGGACGCGAGGCCGAACAAGGAGCGCGAGAAGGACGGACTCAAGACGCGCACGGAAGTACTAGGCAAGGCATGGGTCGAGAAGTCGCAGGCGAACGTCGACGACTTCAACCGCGAATTCAACGAGTACCTGCACAGCCACTGCTGGAATGACATCTGGAACCGTCCCGGCCTGCCGCGGAAGACTCGGTCGCTCCTGAATCTCGCCATGCTCACCGCGCTCGGCAAGGAGCACGAGCTCAAGCTCCACATCCGCGGCGCCCTTAACAACGGCGTCACGAAGGATGAGATCAAGGAAGTATTCATGCAGGCTGCGTGCTACGCCGGCGTGCCATCCGCCGTGGCCGCCTTCCGCTGCGCGCGCGAGGTCTTCGCATCGAAAGAGTAGCCTTCATCGGTCTCGGCACGATGGGCGTGCCGATGGCTGGGCATCTGAGGACGGCCGGCTACGGCGTGCAGAGCTATGACAAGCGCGGCGGCGGCACCCACGCCTCGCCTCGCCATGCCGCTGAAGGAGCCGACATCCTTCTCACCATGCTGCCCGATGGCAACGTGGTACGCGACGTGGTGCTCGATGCCCTGCCCGCGCTCAAGCACGGTGCGCTCGTCATCGACATGAGCTCCTCCGACCCACTGGGCACGCAGGCGCTCGGCGCCGCGCTCACCGCGAACGAGATTGGGATGGTCGATGCACCCGTGTCCGGCGCGGTCCGCGGCGCGCGAGATGCGAGCCTCGCCATCATGTGCGGCGGCAGCACATCGGACTTCGTCCGGGCGAAACCGGTGCTGGAGAAGCTCGGCCGCGACATCTTCCACGTCGGGCCGCTCGGCGCGGGTCACGCAGTCAAGGCGCTGAACAACTACCTCGGCGCCGCCGGGACGCTGGCCGGCTTCGAGGCGCTGCTGCTCGCGCAGAAGCTGGGACTCGAGCCTAAGCCGGTGCTCGATGCCATCAATGCCTCCACCGGGCGGAACTGGACGACCGAGCGCAAGATCCCGCAGCAGGTGCTGACCGGTGCGTTCGGCTCCGGCTTCAAGCTAGCGCTCATGACCAAGGATGTCGCCATCGCCGCGACGCTCGCAAAAGAATTGGGCGTCGAAGCGCCCTACCTGCGCGAGACGCTCAAGCACTGGCGCGCGGCGGCAAAGGCGATGCCAGAGGACGCCGACCACATCGAGATCTACAAATACCAGGCGAAGCGAAGCAAAAGGAGGAAGCGTTGATACGCGGTCTGCTCCTGATGCTGATGTGCGGCGCGGCGCTCGCTCAGTCCTATCCGACGAAACCGGTGCGCATCATGGTCGGCGCCTCGGCCGGCGGCGGCACCGACATCATCGCGCGCATGCTCGCGGACAAGTTCGCCGAGAGCATGAAACAGCCGTTCGTCGTCGAGAACCGGCCCGGCGCCTCCAACACCATCGCTGCAGATATCACCGCCAAGGCATCCAAGGACGGTTACACCATTCTCGTGGCGACCAACACGGCGCAGGCGATCGCGCCGCATCTCATCAAGCTCGACTACGACCCGCTGAAAGATGTGCAGCCGGTGGGGCTCATCGTGGTCGTGCCGAACGTGCTGATTGTCGGACCCGCGGTGAAGGCAAAGACCGTGCGGGAGTTGCTGACCGAGATGCGCAGCGTATCGGCGCCCATGCGCTATGCCACCGCCGGCACGGGAAGCACGCAGCACATGGCGGCGGAAGCCTTTGCCAAGGCGACCGGCACGAAGCTCATCCATGTTCCATACAAAGGATCGAGCCAGGCGCACGTCGATCTCATCAGCGGCCAGGTGGAGATGATGTTCGACACGACGTCTTCCGCGATGGGCCAGATCAAGGCTGGGCGCTTGCGTCCGCTCGCCGTCACGACAGCGAAGCGCTCGCCCGAGCTGCAGGACGTACCGACGCTCGCCGAGGCCGGCGTTCAGGGTGCAGAGATGAGCACTTGGTACGGGCTCTTCACGACAGGTGGCACGCCGCCTGCAATCGTCGAGCGGCTGCATGGGGAGTTGCAGAAGGCGCTCGCCCTGCCCGACGTACGCGGAAGGCTGGCCGCGCTGGCCGGCGAGCCCGGCGTACTGAGCGTGCGCGAGTTCACGGAAATGAACCGCGCCGACTACGAGCGCTCGGGTCGGCTGATTCGTGAAGCGGAAATAAAGATCGACTAGGCGGCGGAGCGCAGGCGCTCGCGGAAGGTCGCTTCCATCTCACGGCGCACGCGCACGGCGGGCTCGTTCGGATTCACGGCGACGTCGCTCCAGCGCACCGGCTGTCCTGCGGCGATCGGCCGCTGCACCTTCCAGCCGTGCGCGAGGCCGAGCGGCAGGCAATCCTTCGCGAGGGAATCGGCGGCGGGCATCAGGCGGCCGACAACGGTGTAGCCGCCCTCGCCGTCCAGCACTTCGCCCGCTGTGAGGTTTTTCTTGGCGATCGCAACCGCGTCCGCACGCCATCCCGTGGCGCAGCCCGTCGGCTCGCCGCGTAACCCGACAGAAGCGACCGAGATGCCGACCTCGAGCCCGATCAGGTGCCAGCGCTTGTACAGGCACGCATACCGGCCCGATGGATCGGTCTTCACGCCGTACTCGCTGAAGCAGCGCTGGATGTACTCGGTCTCGCCCTCGAACACCACGAAGACGCCGAAGCGGATGTCATAGGGAATCGGCGCGCCGTCGCCGCGCAGAGAGGAGATCACCTCGACTTGACCTTTATGGTGCAGGACGCCGCCTTCGGCACGCGGACGCATGAGCGACGGAATCTCGTCGACCGAGCCCGGCGGATAGATGAGGCCCTCCGGCGCCGGCGTTAGTCCCGTCGCGTTGCACACGGCAGTCGTCTCTATGGCGGGCTTCGAACCGTCGAGGAATGAATTGAACATCTTGGGATTGAGGCCGCCGATCTTCGCCTGCTCCGGCGTCAAGCCGTAATAGCCCCACACCGTCTCCGGCGTGGACTGCGCGAAATGCGGCAGCCATTTGTGGCCGCGGCCGGCAGCGACAACGGGAAAGCCTGCGGCGCGCGCCCAATCGACGAGGTCACAGATGAGCGCCGGCTGGTCGCCATACGCGAGGCTGTAGACCACGCCTGCAGCGGCAGCCTTCTGCGCGAGAAGCGGGCCGCAGAACGCATCCGCTTCTACGGTGACCATCACCACGTGCTTACGATGCTCGAATGCGGCGAGCGCGTGTTCGACTGCCGCGATCGGATTTCCGGTTGCCTCGATTACGATGTCGACTTCGGGACTGGAGACAAGCTTGCGCCAGTCCTCGGTGATGGGCGTGCGCTGGACGAGCTCGGCGGGCCAGCCCACGCGCTGCAGATTAAGCCGCGCGTTGTCGGGCGCGAGATCGGCGATGCCCACCATGCGCACGCCCGGCGTCTTCGGCACCTGCGCGAGATACATTGCGGCGAACTTGCCCGCGCCGATAAGACCGATCCGCAGCGGGTTGTCTTTACGTTCCTGCAGTTTGGCGTAGAGATTCATGAACAGTCCAAAAACAGGGACAGACCACGTTTTTTCGATATGAGGAAAATGGTGGTACGTCCCTGATTAGTTCTAGGCTGCTTTGAGTGCCGCTTCGAGCTCTTCCGCCGGCGTGCCGTTCTTCCAGGGCAGCGGCACGTCATAGTGCTTGAGCAGGCAGTCGTCCGGCAGGGTCTTGATCGGCGCGAAGTCGCGGTGCGCGATATAGCCCGGGCGCTTGAAGCGGCGGATGTGATTCGACACCGCGCAGAGCGAAAGATAGACGCTCACGCGGTTCCAGGGCGAGAGGTTGGAAGTCGAGGCGTGCACGAGGCAGCCGTGAAACAGGATCATCGAGCCAGCGGGCCCCTTCGGCGCCACGATGCCGCCCTTGGCCACCATCTGCGTGATGGTCTCGTGGTTGATGACCCAGAGCGGATAGCTGGTTGTGCTGGTGTCATGTGCCGCATCCAGCACGCCGGACTTGTGGCTGCCCGGGATGAACATGAGCGGTCCGTTGAACTCGTTGACCTCGTCGAGGAAGATCGCGACGTTCATCGCGCGAGCTTCCGGCATCTGGTCGTCGTTCATCCAGGTGCCGTAGTCCTGGTGCCACTGCCATACGTCGCCGTCGAAGGCCGCTTTGCCGTTGATCTTGAACTGGTGCATGTAGACGTCTTCGCCGAAGAGCTGCTTGATCGGATCGACCATGCGCGGATGGCGCGCGAGCTTGGCAAAGGGATAGCTGTACATGTGCGCGGCGAAGTTCGTGCGCACGACATCGCCGGTCTTCTCGCGTACGTTCTCCGGCCGGCGCTGCGCGTAGAGCGACGGCACCTCGTCGGTCAGGATCTTGATCTCGGCCGGCGAGAAAAGCGAAGGGAAGAACAGGTAACCATCGCGCTCGAATTGCGCGAGTTGCTCGCGGGATAGCTTCATCCCGCGAGTATATGCCGCTCTAGCTGCAGGTAGGCGGCAGGCCGTTCTGGCGGCGCGCCGCCTGGACTTTGATCACCGCCTGTAGCGCGTCGGCACGCAGCTTGTCGGCGTTGCCGCGGCTGGGATCCTCCTTCTCGATCCGCGGATACACCGTTGCGGCCAACGCCTTGTCGCCCGATTCCTCCGCCGCCACGGCTTGGATGTCGAGCGCATAGACGCGCTGGTCGCGGTCCTGTGTCCCGGCATACGTTTCCTCCGCGGAAGCGATCGCTTCCTTGTGCTTGCACTGAGCGAGAAGTAATGCGCTCGCGTAGTTGCGATCGCCGATGCGCTCGCGCAGCGGCGCAGTCTTCGTCTCAGGCGCGGGAGCAGCCGCGGCTTTTTTCTGGCTGTCGGCGGCCGAGCCGGCAACTGCACCGACGGCTGCGCCCGATGCTGCGCCGGTAACGGCTCCCGCAGCCGCGCCTTGGGCGATGTTCCCGCCGAAGATCGCGGCGCTTACCGCTCCGGCGACCGCGCCGCCGACGCCGCCATACTTCGCACCCTCGCCCGCCTGGCGGCCCGCTTCGCCGGCGCACCCGCAGAGGACCACGGCTAGCGCCGCTATCAGCTTTCGATGTCTGGTCATGGGGCGGACGCTACGCCCATAACCGGGGCCGAGCCATGGGACCAAGGTCCGATATAGGCGCCCCGCGCGTTCCCGTATAGCGTATCGGTCGGGCACCGTTCAACGGAGATCACATGGATACCGCAGGCAACAGCTGGATGAAGGACTTGCAGGCCATCATGGCGGACGCCGAGGAGTTGCTGCGCGCGACTGCCGACCAGGCCGGCCCCCGGGTACAGGAAGCGCGCGCGCGGACGGAGGAAGCGCTGCGCAACGCGCGCGATCGCCTGCAGAGCACGGGGCAGCAGCTCGATGCGCAGGTGCGCGAGAACCCGTGGGTGGCGGTCGGCGTCGCCGCAGGCATCGGCCTGCTGGTCGGCGTGCTGCTGGCACGCAAATGATTGCCGGCGGCTTCGTCGAATCGGCGACGAACCTCCTCGCCGGCCTCCTCGAGCTCGGGCGCACCCGATTCGAGCTCTTCGGCACCGAGCTGCGCGAGGAACTGGCGCGCCTCACGCTCACGCTTCTCGGCGGCTTGGCCGCGCTGCTCCTCGCCGCGCTCGCCGTGGCCTTCGGTGCGACAGCATTCATACTTGCCATGGACGAGTCCCATCGTGCGGCGGCGACTATCGGCGTGGCAGCAGTGCTGCTCCTCGCCGCGGCGCTCCTCGCGTGGTACGTGCGGCGGCAAGCTGCGGCAAAGCCACGCGCGTTCGATGCCACGCTGTCCGAGCTGCAGCGCGACCTGAAGGCGATCAAGCCATGAGTGCACACACGCGGGATCTCGCGCGCCAGCGCGAGGAGCTGGTCGCGCGCTCGACCACTCAACGCAGCGGGCTCGTCGCAAACTGGGAAGTCGTCGTAGCGAAGACCGCTGCCGCCGACCGCATTCTCTCCACCGCGCGCCGCCATCCCGTGGCGGTGGCCGCGGCAGTCGCCGGCGTGGTCCTGCTCGGCTCTCGCCGGCTCTTCGACGTGTCGGAGCGCCTGCTGACGCTCTACCTGCTCCTGCGCGGCGTCCGGCGCTAGCGGCTGGAGCCGGTTCTCAGGACCGGCACGCGCGAGAGCAGCGCGACGAGCTGCGCCTGGCGGCGCACGCCGGTCTTCGAAAAAATGCTGTGCAGCTGCGAGCGGATGGTGGCGATGCCAACGCCGCTATGCACAGCGCACTCCGCCGCGCTCAGCCCCTTGAGCAGACCTATGGCGAGACGCGCCTCCGCACGCGAAAGGCGGAAGAGCGCAGCGAGCAGGTTCTCGTCAGGCAATTGCGGCTCGGTGTTCAGGATCCAGATCGCCGCGCGCCGCTCGTTGATCGAGCCCGAGTTCACGACCGGCGCGACGACCATGCGCGGCCAGAGATCGGGGGAGACGCCGGGCTCCGGCACGCACACTGCGCTCGTGCGTTGCTCGGTCGCGCACGCGCGCTGAATCGCATCCATCAGTTGCTCGCGCAGTGCATGCACTTTGGCCGTGACCGCGCCGCGAGCGAGCCCAAGGCCCGCGCGCCCGCCCTTCAGCAGAGCCGACGCGTGACGATTGCGATATTCAACGCGGCCTTCATGGTCGACTATGATCAGCGCACAGTCGAGCATGTCGAGCGCTACTTCGGGCGTTGCCAGCGGACCTGCCCTTTCTCTTTCTTTATTTGTATTGGTACTGCTTTGAGGCGCAACCATGTCTGGATATGCAGCTTCGTTCATCTACCAAATGGTGGACAGCTGGTCAGGGTCTTTCACGAACAAACTGCCCCGGCGGGAACAATGCGCGCACAAAAGTTGTTTGCGATCCGACACCAACGCTTGGTGCGTCGGACAGATTGATCAACGATTGGAGGTGCTACCCGGGCGGTCCAATTCGGGCAGGCCGGACCGCCGTTTCCCTACAACGCTTTTATTTGCCCCTGACGGCGACGGTAGTCGGCGGAGTCTTGTCGACGTACTGGTAGAAGACTTCGTCGGGCCGCACCATGCCGAGCTCGAAGCGCGCGCGCTCTTCGATCGCCTCGGTGCCGGTCTTGAGGTCGTTCACTTCCGCGGCGAGCCCGGCATTGCGGCGCTGAAGCTCGCCGTTCTTCGTCTTTTGCGCAGTGACCTGGCGATCGACATCCCATACCCGCAGCCATCCTCCCTTCCCGATCCACAGCGGATACTGGATGAGGACAATCAGCGCGGCGAGGACAACGCCGATGATCTTCATCTCGTCCTCGCGAAAGCTTCCCGCCCAGGGTAGCCGGCCGATTCGCCGAGGTCTTCCTCGATGCGCAGGAGCTGGTTGTACTTCGCGACACGATCGGAGCGCGAGAGCGACCCGGTCTTGATCTGCAGCGCGTTCATGCCGACAGCGATGTCGGCGATGGTGGTGTCCTCCGTCTCGCCTGAGCGGTGCGAGATCACCGTGCCATAGGCCGAGCGCTTGGCGAGCTCGATCGCATCGAAGGTCTCGCTCAGCGTGCCGATCTGGTTCACCTTGATGAGGATCGCGTTCGCCACGCCCTGGTTGATGCCTTCGCGCAGGATGCGCGTGTTGGTGACGAAAAGGTCGTCGCCGACGAGCTGGATGCGCTTGCCGAGCTTGCCGGTCAGCGCCTTCCAGCCTTCCCAGTCGTTCTCCGCCATGCCGTCTTCGATCGAAATGATCGGGTAACGCGCCGCCAGCTGGTCGAGGTAGCTTGCGAATTCCGCCGGGCCGTAGCGCTCGCCCTCCGACTCGAGCACATAGCGCCCGTCTTCGAAGAATTCCGAGGCCGCGCAATCGAGCGCGAGCATCACGTCCTGTCCGGCGTTGTAGCCGGCATTGCCGATCGC
>JAFARH010000352.1 GCA_019245555.1 Betaproteobacteria bacterium | reverse complement strand
CCTGCGCATCCGGAGCGCGGCCTTCTCTTCCGCGGCCGCATCGCCGAGGATTTCAAGCTCGCCACCGGTACCTGGGTGAACGTGGGACCGCTGCGCGTGAAGTTCATTGACCACTTCGCGCCGTTCGCGCGCGATGTCGTCATCACCGGCCATGATCGCGGAGAGATCGGTGCCCTCATGTTCCCCGCCGGAAAAGTAGATCCGGCAGAGTTGCGCAACCGCCTGAAGAGCCTGCCGAGCACCGGAAGCTCGAATCGCATCGCGCGCCTGCTCGTGCTCGATGAACCGCCGTCGCTCGACGCGGGCGAGATGACCGATAAGGGTTCGATCAACCAGCGCGCGGTGCTCACGCGCCGGGCAGCGCTGGTGGAAGAACTGTACGCAGGCTCACCGAGGGTGATCACGGCATGAAGCTGGATGAGCTCGTAGCTATCGATGTCCACACGCACGCCTGGAAGTCGGCGCTCGCCGTGGACGAGAAACGCACCGAGTCGCAGGAGGCGATGGGACGCTATTTCCGCTACCAGCCGCAGCACCAGACGGTGCCGGAGATGGCGGACATGTATCGCAAGCTCAAGATGGGCTTCGTCGTCTTCACCGTCGATTCGAAGAGAAGCGCGGAGGGCAAGATCTCCAACGAGGAGATCGCCGAGCTCGCGCATAAGAACAGCGACGTCGCGATCCCCTTCGCGAGCATCGATCCGCACCGCGGCGCCGAAGGCGTGGCGCAGGCGCGGCGCCTGATCAAGGACTACGGCGTGCGCGGCTTCAAGTTCCATCCGTCGACGCAGGAGTTCTTCCCGAACGACCGCATCGCCTATCCGCTCTACGAGGCCATCGCGGAAGCGAAGCTACCGGCGCTCTTCCACACCGGGCAGACCGGGGTTGGCGCCGGCACAAGAGGTGGCGGAGGTATTCGTCTGAAATATTCAAACCCGCTGCTGCTCGACGACGTAGCGGTCGATTTCCCGGATATGCCGATCATCCTGGCCCATCCTTCCTTCCCCTGGCAGGAGGAGGCGCTCTCGGTCGCGACGCACAAGCCGCAGGTTTATATCGACCTCTCCGGCTGGTCGCCCAAGTATTTCCCGCCGATCCTCGTGCAGTACGCGAACACGCTGCTGAAGGAGAAGATCCTCTTCGGCTCGGACTATCCCGTCATGTCGCCCGAGCGCTGGATGGCCGACTTCGACAAGCTCACGATCAAGCCCGAGGTGCGGCCGCTGATCCTGAAAGAGAACGCGGCGCGGCTCCTCAAGCTGTAGGTATGCTGATCGTCATCACGGTTTGTCTCTTCCTCGTAGTCGTTACCACCGTGATTCATTACGAAGTGCTTTCGGCCCTGGCCTCAAAGCTGCCCCCCTTGCGGGTCGAATCGCGTGCGAAGGTGCTGGTCGTCGTCCTGGTTGTGATCGCAGCGCACCTGGTCGAGATCGCTCTGTATGCGCTCGGCTTCTATGCCCTTGTCCAGTTTGCCGATGTCGGCACGCTCGGCGAGCCGGGTCGTTTCTCGTTCGCCAACGCGGTCTATTTCTCCTCCGAAACTTACACATCTGTCGGCTATGGCGACGTGGTGCCGGTCGGGCATCTGCGCCTCATGGCTGGGATCGAGGCATTGAACGGCCTCGTCCTGATCGGATGGTCGGCGTCGTACACCTTCATCGCGATGCAGCAGTTCTGGGGCGGCGAGGCTAAGTGACACTGCGGCCCGCCACGGTGGACGACGCGCGGGCGATCGCGGCGTGCGTCGATGCCGCTTACGAGCACTACGTCGTCCGCATGGGCAAGCGGCCCGTCAGATGCTCGAGAACTACGACGAGGTCCTGCGCCGACATGCCGCATTCGTCCTGGAGGAGGCTGGCGCGATCGTTGCGGCAACCGTGCTGATCGTCGAACCCGAGCGCGCTTTGCTCGACATGGTCGCGGTCTCGCCGAAGTTTCAGCGCCGCGGGCTCGGGCGACAGCTGATCGCGCATGTCGAGGACGAGGCGAAGCGCCTGGGATACAAGGCGATCGAGCTCTATACCCATGAGCTGATGCACGAGAACATCGCGCTCTATACACGGCTCGGCTACCGTGAGTTCGCGCGGCGTACGGAAAAAGGTTACAACCGCGTCTATATGCGCAAGCCGCTCGCGTGAAGACGCACGCCGCCGAGCTGGTCATCGTCTTCGTCGCGCTAGTGGTCTCCGGCTTGCATCCAGCCGACCAGACCACGCTGCAGGATGCTCAGATCCGCGCCTTGAACTCGCGGCCGGCACGGCCGATCTAGGCTACAGACCCTTCCAGGTATTCACCTTCTTGCCTTCGGCGTCGGTGAATTCGCCGAAGAGGATGAAGAGCAGGTCGACGAGCGTCCAGATGCCGAAGCCGCCGAGGGTGATGAGCTGCAGGATCGCGCTCTTCGTCTTGCCCGCATAGAAGCGGTGCGCGCCGAAGACGCCGAGCAGGAGGCAGAGCACGAGCATCAAGCCGCCGTTCTTTGCGCTCTCGCCCGAATTTTGCGTCTCCATCGGCAGACTATACTCAATCATGCCCGTCAGGACCGAAATCCACGAGGGACTC
>JAFARH010000149.1 GCA_019245555.1 Betaproteobacteria bacterium | reverse complement strand
GTCATGGTACGCAATGTGGGGGGTGGGTGCAATGCGCGGAAAGCACCGCTCCGAGTGGATTAGCCCAGCTATTTCACGGCCTTGCGCGCGAGCAACAGCTCACACGGCGGGCCTTGACGACAACCCGGGGCCGCGCGTAAAAGGCGGGCTGTGTTTGGATTCAGGCTGTCTGTTTCGCCATGGTATTTGCCATAGGGGGGCGGGGTCGGGGAGTTCAGGCACGGCCCCGGGCGACCCCCGGAGCTTCACCAAGACCAAGTAATGACCAGGGAGAGAGCATGGCAACAGGCACCGTGAAGTGGTTCAACGACGCGAAGGGCTATGGTTTCATCACGCCCGACGACGGCAGCGAGGACTTGTTCGCGCATTTTTCGGCGATCAACATGTCCGGCTTCAAGACGCTCAAGGAGGGCCAGAAGGTCAGTTTTGACGTCGTTCAGGGGCCCAAGGGCAAGCAGGCCTCGAACATCCAGAAGATGTAAAGGGGAAAGAATCCGCTCAAAAGGCCGCCTGCGGGCGGCCTTTTTTATTGCTACCTGAATTCGTACTGCAGCTTCATGCCAAAGCTATCAACCTTGCTCGCCGGCTGGAAGATGACGAACTGCGTGCCCGGAAACGCGGCGGACGTCGTATTCACCGCCTTTGACTCGCCGAAGCGATAGCCATCGTAGTAGCCGATCAGGCTCCAGCGGCGCTGGAAGCGATAGCCAAGCTGGGCGTAGCCGCTCAAGTTGCCCTTCGGATGCAGCGTCTCGTTGTGGTCGAAGCCGATCTCGTCGAGGTGCGCGTTCTCGGCGACGTACAGGGGAAGCTTCACGCCGAAGCCGCCGAAGAAGGCGGTCGATGAGCGCGGATCGAGGTTCAGGCCGAAGCGCGAGAAGACGACGGCGTAGTCCTCCTTCTGGTCCGGCAGGATGTTGCGCTCCCAGTAGTCGAGGCCGAGACCCGCCAGAAGCTCCACGCCGTGCGACTCCGGAAAGCGGTAGATCCCCTGGAATTCGTTGAGGAGGCCCGTGTAGCGCGTGCGCGCAGTGGTCGGCCTGCCGCTGAAGAGAAAGGCGCCTTCGTAGTTGATCGTGCCGCGCCGGAACTGACCGTGATAGGCCCACTGCCAGCCCGAGTCGCGCTCGTGGAGATAGCCCCAGCTCGCGCCCCACCGGGGCCCGGTCTCAGTGACGCCGGGTGATCCATCTTCCTTCCACTGGAACGCCTCGATGTCGGCGCTGACCGACCACGCGGCGTGGGCGGCGGCGCTGATGACTATCAGCGCCGCGCCAACCATGAGCCGCATTAAAGGGCGGCGATCTTGTTATTCACGATCCCGTCTATATAGCACGCTCGATCGAACAACCGATCGTGCGCAGGGCCTCCAAGCAGCCCATGGATTACTGCAGCGAGTCGATCGTGGCGTTGAGCGTCGGGCTGGGGCGCATCACAGCCCCGGCCTTGGCGGGATTGGAGAGGTAATACCCGCCGATATCGGCTGGTTTGCCTTGAACCGAGTTCAGCTCATCGACGATCTTCTTCTCGTTCTCCGCCAGTTTCTTGGCGATCGGCGCGAAGTAGGCCTTCAGTTCCGCGTCTTCGCTTTGCGCGGCAAGCGCCTGCGCCCAGTAAAGCGCGAGATAGAAATGACTGCCGCGGTTGTCGAGCTGCCCGGTCTTGGGCGAGGGCGACTTGTTCGTGTCGAGCAGCTTGCTGGTCGCCTCGTCCAGCGTCTTTGCGAGCAGCATGGCCTTCTTGCTGTGGTGCTTGAAGCCGACATCCTCGAGAGAGGCGGCAATCGCCATGTATTCGCCGAGTGAATCCCAGCGCAGGTGGTTTTCCTCGACCAGCTGCTGCACATGCTTGGGCGCCGAACCGCCGGCCCCGGTCTCGAACATGGCGCCGCCGGCCATGAGCGGCACGATCGACAGCATCTTCGCGCTCGTGCCGAGCTCCATGATTGGGAAGAGATCGGTCAGGTAGTCGCGCAGGATGTTGCCGGTTACCGAGATGGTGTCCTTGCCGCGGATGATGCGCTCGAGCGAGAAGCGCATGCCACGCTCCTGCGACATGATCTGGATGTCGAGGCCCGTTGTGTCGTGGTCCTTGAGGTAGCGGCGTACCTTCTTGATGAGCTCGTTCTCGTGCGGGCGGTATTCATCGAGCCAGAACACTGCGGGCGTGTTGGACTGGCGCGCACGGGTGACCGCGAGCTTGACCCAGTCGCGGATCGCGGCGTCCTTGGTCTGGCACAGGCGCCAGATGTCGCCCGCCTCGACGTTCTGCTCCATCAGCACGTGGCCATCCGCGTTGTCGACGATGCGTGCCACGCCATCCTCGGCGATCTCGAAGGTCTTGTCGTGCGAGCCGTATTCCTCGGCCTGCTGCGCCATCAGGCCGACGTTCGGTACCGTCCCCATGGTCTTCGGGTCGAACGCGCCGTTCGTCTTGCAGAAGTTGATGACCTCCTGATAGATGCGCGCGAAGGTCGACTCGGGCAGCACGGCCTTGGTTTCGTACATCTTGCCGTCCGGACCCCACATCGTGCCGCCGGCGCGGATCATCGCCGGCATCGAGGCGTCGACGATCACATCGTTCGGGTTGTAGAGGTTGCTGATGCCCTTCGCGGAATCGACCATCGACAGGCGCGGGCGCTTCGCCTCTTCGGCCTTGATGTCGGCCTCGATTTCCTTGCGCTTCGCTTCGGGCAGCGTCTTGATCTTTTCCAGCACGCTGGCGAAGCCGTTGTTCACGTTGACGCCCAGTTCCGCGAAAAGCTTGCCGTGCTTCTCGAAGAGCTCCCGGTAGAACACGCGCACGGCGTGACCGAACACGATCGGGTGCGAGACCTTCATCATCGTCGCCTTGACGTGCAGCGAGAAGAGCAGGTCATGTTTCTTCGCGTGCTCGATTTCCTTTTCGAAGAAGGCGCACAGGTGCTTCTTCGACATGTACATGCTGTCGATCACCTCGCCCTCGAGGAGCGGCAGCGCGGGCTTGAGCACCAGGGTCTTGCCGCTCTTCGTCACGAGGTCCATGCGCACCTCGCAGGCGTGCGTGAGCGTCATCGACTTCTCGTTGTGGTAGAAGTCGTGGTCGCGCATGTGCGACACGTGTGTGCGCGAGGCGGGATCCCATTCCGCCATCGAATGCGGGTTCTTCCGCGCGTAGTTCTTCACTGAGGCGGGGGCACGCCGGTCTGAATTGCCCTCGCGCAGGACCGGATTAACGGCGCTGCCGAGCACTTTCGAATACTTTGCCTTGATCGCCTTCTCGGCGTCGTTCTTCGGGTTGTCCGGATAGTCGGGAACCTTGTAGCCCTTCGCCTGGAGCTCCTTGATCGCGGCAGTCAGCTGGCCCACCGGCGCGCTGATGTTCGGCAGCTTGATGATGTTGGCCTCGGGCTTGAGCGTGAGCTTGGCCAACTCGGCGAGGTTGTCGGGAATGCGCTCTCCCGCAGGCAGGGACTCGGGAAATTGTCCGAGGATGCGCGCGGCCACGGAGATGTCGCTTTCCGCGATCTCGATCCCGGCGGGCTTGGTGAAGGCGCGCAGGATGGGCAGAAGGGAATAGGTGGCGAGGCGCGGCGCCTCGTCGGTCAGCGTGTAGATGATCTTGGGTTTCACGGAAATCGCCTTGGAGAAGCCGGACATTTTAATAAAGCTTCACGTCGAACGCGCGTTCGACGAGCCATATTGCTGCGATTACGGCGATGGCAGCCGACCCGCCGATAAAGATGAGTCGGCGGTAGATCCAGTGTTGACGAAGGACAAAGGCGAGCGGCAGGAACACGGCGATGATGGAGAGCTGCCCGACTTCTACGCCGACGTTGAACCCGACGAGCGCGAGGAGCAGCGCCTCGCGTGGCAACCCCAGATCAGTCAGCACGCTCGCAAAGCCGAAGCCGTGGATCAACCCGAAGCCGAAGGCAACCAGCCAGCGCCTGCCCTGCACCAACGGCCGCAGGTTGTTGAGTGCGGCGGCGACGACGGAGAACGCTATGGCCGATTCAACGAGCCGCGACGGCAGCTCGATTACCGAAAGGGCGGCGAGCGAGAGTGTGATCGAGTGGGCGAGCGTGAAAGCCGTCGCGACTTTCACAACGTCCCAGAACGCCTCGCCGAAGCGCTCGGCCGGACGCCATCCGCCGGCCACCGGCAGGAGCACGGATGGCAGGAGTAGCGACAGCAGGAAAAGGATGTGGTCGAAGCCGATCCAGATATGCCAGACCCCTTCGCCGAGGTAGTCACCAAACTGCTCGAGCAGGCTGCGGGGGCGCGCGTCGAGCTCGATGCGCGGTCGCGTCGGTGATAACACCGCCGTCTGCGTGCCTGAACCGAGGTCGGCCCGCAGCAAGCCGCGGTGTGTCGGGTCGAGGTCGAAGAAGAGCTTGTAGTCGAGGACGATGCGCGTTTGGGACGCGGCCTCGCACTGGGCGTCGAAGCGCAAGACCGCATACGCACCGTCGGTGTGGTCATCCACGAGGTGCGCCGTGGGAATAAGCCGGCAAGGCTTGCCCTCCGCGCTGATGGCGAGCCGCGCAAGCGCATAGGCATCGATCTCCGCGTGCTTCGCCTTCAGTTCGCCCCAAGTGATGTTGCCATCGCCATCGGCGTCCAGGCCGATTGCGTATTCGAGGTCGCGCAGGGCGATGTCCCACTGGCCGTGCAATGCCGCGCCATTGCCGAGCACGGTGAGGTAGCTGTCGCTCGGCTTGTGCGCATGCGCTGTGCCACTCGCGAATAAGAGCGCGAGGAGTAAGCGCCTCATTTGAGAGCGGATGCGATCTCGCGCATCCGCCGGCTCTCGAATCCGGTCTCCTGGAGCCACTGCAGCACGGGTTGGGCACCCTGCGGGTTCCCCGCTGCCTTCGCGGCCTCCAGTACGACGAGCGCATCGCGTGGCTCGCGCTGATCCTTCCAGTTGTCGAGACCGACGGCGAGCGCCTTCTTCGGCTCGCCTTTGAGATCGAGCAGGTAGCGCGCTTCTTCGCCCATGTGGAGGCGCTCGCCGCGCAGCGCCGCGGCGGCAAATCGGTCGCCGAGCGCCTGGATATGCGCCGAGGCCTCACGCATGCCGAGCCGTTTTTCCGCCTGCGCGAGACGGAGCAGAAGCGTGTCGGAGCGCTCCCACTGCTTGAGGAGATTCACGACTTCCTTCGGCCGGCCTTGGTCGAGGAGAAAATCCGAATAAGCCGCGAGCAGGAAGTTGTCTTCGATGTTCAGATCGAACGCTTGCCGGAAATGGCGCTCGGCAGCCGGCGCGTCTTCGAGGCGCCAGGCCATCTCGGCGAGACGCGTCAATGCCCAGAGGCGAATTTGCGGCTCGGCATCGGGCTGGGCGCGCAGCGCATCCGAAAGCCGCGTGTACGCAGCGCGTGTACGCCCGGTGGTTGCCTCGACGTAGGCGCGGCAGCCGATCACGTAGAGATCGTCGGGGTCCGCCGGTAGCGCCGCGCATTCCGCCTCCGCCGCCGGATAGTTCGCGCGCACCATGAAGATCGCGGCGCGCCAGGCGCGAGCGCCGAAATGTTCCGGATCCTTGTCGAGCGCCGCAGCGAACTCGACGAGCGCGGGATCGAAGTCGTGGCGGTACTGGATCAGCAAGCCGCGCACATAGTGGATGTCGGCCGGCGCGTCAGTTCCATTCCACCGTGCGATGGCCGCCTCACCGTAGCCGATGTACCGCGGGTCGCCCTCGGCGTTTGCGAGCTCGAAGAAGCGCTTGGCGAGCACGGCCGCAGCCGACGCGTCATTGGGCCGGGTCGCCGCCGCCGCGCGCAGCTGGCGAAGCTCGACCATAGCCGGGGCATCGCGGCGACCGGGGAGACGCTCGATTACGACGGCGTCGTCCTTTGGAGTATAGGGGGCTGCCCAGGCGGGAAGGCCGAGGGCATACACCATAAGAAACAAGTACTTAAAGATCATTTAAAGGTATTTCCAGTGTTCTTCTACAATGCGCGCCGGGGTTCTCGGCGAGCAACCAGCAGGATGTGTCAACGGCCGGTGATCTCGAGCGTTAAGGGTCGTTGGGCCGGATTCACGTCCACCCGTGTTCGAACACAACTATAGGAGAAGGGGATGAGCAAGCTGATTTCGTTGATTGTTGCCGCGATGTTCGCGGCCGTGAGCGTGTCCGCCGTTGCCGCGTCGCATGTTGGCGCGCAAGACAAGAAGGGCGGCATGGAGAAGAAGGAAGGGATGGAGAAGAAGGGTGAGCACAAGAAGGGCGAAGGCAAGAAGAAGGGTGACCACAAGAAGGGCGAAGGCAAGAAGAAGTCCGCCGACAAGATGGACAAGATGGACAAGAAGTAACCCGCTTCGATCCAATGCAAAGGCAGGGCATGTCCCTGCCTTTTTCATTTATGCGCTTCCTCGCAACTCTTAGCCTCGTCGCATCCTCCGCGCTTGCACAGCAGCAGCTGCCCGTGGTGCAGCTGAATGCCGGGATGCATCTCATCCACGCCGAAGTCGCCGCCGACTACGGCTCCCGCATGACGGGACTCATGCACCGCGCGTCGATGCCGTCCAACGCCGGCATGCTCTTCATCTTCGACGACAACCAGCGCCAATGCATGTGGATGAAGAACACGCTGATCCCGCTTTCCGTCGCCTTCATCGACGAGGAAGGCAAAATCATCAACATCGAGGAGATGGCGCCGCAAACCGAGGACTCGCACTGCGCGACGCGCCCTTCGCGCTACGCGCTGGAAATGAACAAAGGCTGGTTCGCCGCCCGCGGCATCAAGCCGGGCGCGACCATCGGCGGCATCGTCAAGTCAGCGCCACGGTAACCAGGCCCGCGGCAAGGGCCGCGCGCAGGAGCAGCCTGGAGGCCGGACTCACGTCGAAGTCGACTCGCCAGGCGATGCGACACCATCCCCAGTAAAGGACGAGCCGCAGCACCTCGGCGAAAGCCGCAGTCCCCGGAGCACCAGCGAGCCAGCGCTCGTCGGAGAGCGCCGAAAGCGCGACGAGCGCGGCGATGACCGCCGCGCCCGACAGGAGCCAGCCCTTCATTCCTAGAACGCTACGCCGCCGT
The DNA here is from genome assembly GCA_019245555.1 of Betaproteobacteria bacterium. Taxonomy (GTDB): domain Bacteria; phylum Pseudomonadota; class Gammaproteobacteria; order Burkholderiales; family SG8-39; genus SCGC-AG-212-J23. Next base: position 2,504 of record JAFARH010000149.1, on the reverse strand, counting down.
GGCTTTGCGCCACCATGAAGTACAGCATCGGGACCGACAGCATCGTGTTGATGCGCGAGGTCATGCCAGCGGCCTTGGCGGCCGCGGCCTTCTGCGCCGGGTCGACCGTGACGATGCCGAGCGCCTTCTTCTGGTTCGGCCAGATGATGAACCAGACGTTGAACCACATGATCGTGCCGAGCCATGCGCCTATACCGATTGAGGTGAAGGGCTTCTGCAGCGTGAGCGCCTGCACCAGGTAGCCGTTCATCATTGCAAGGATCAGGCCGAGGATAATCGTCGCCATCGCGGCCCAGCGGAACCAGAAGAGCGCAGTCGGCGCGATGACCTTGCTGACGGCTGGCTTCTGATCGTCCGGGATCTTCGGCATCGAGGGCGTCTGCACGAAGTTGAAGTACCAGAGCAGGCCGATCCACATCACGCCGGAAGTCACGTGCAGCCAGCGCATGGCGAAGAGCCACCAGCCATGCTCGCCTATGGCGACCTTCGCGCCGGTGCCGATGAGGATGAGGAGCAGCACGATGAGCACGACGACACCGGCAGTGATCGTCTTGCCCAGGGATTGGAAGAAGGCAGCCATGGGGTTTCTCCTTTTATTTATCCAGGCGAAAAAAGTCTAGCACCAACCGTCAGCCGCTGCCGCCGATGAGTCCGCTCGCTGCGGCCAGCAGTACCGCAAGCTGCGCGACAGCGAGCGCCGCCTGCAGCCAGTCGCGCTCGGCGATGAGGGCCGGGACGAGCCGCGCGTAGCAAAGGGGCGTGACGAGGCCGAGCAGGCCGATCGCGAGGAGATTGAGGCCGTCGCCGTAGCCGAGCTCGGCAAGCCATGCCCACCCGCTTGGCGCGCCGGTCGCCTGGATAAATTGATGTACTGGCAGTGCCCAGTAGCGCGGCAGTTCCTCGAGGGCCACGTAGGCTGGTAGCACTCGTGCCACGTACAAGAGGAAGGCAATGAGCGAGACGACGAATCCGGCCTTCGTCGCGATGTCGAGCCAGCCCGCGTAGAGCTCGCGCAATGCCCGGTCGCTCTTGATCAGGTCCATATGCCGAGCCCCCGCGTCAGCGCCCGGATGCCGGCGAGCAGCATGACTACGATCACCAGGCGCCGCACAACCGGCGCCGGCGTAACGCCGAGCAGCAGCGCGCCGATGCGCGAGCCGAGCATCACGCCAAGAATCGAAGGCACGACGATGAGCGGAAGCAGCGCGCCGCGATGGATATACACCCAGGCCGCGGAGCTGTTGATTACCGAGATCAGAAGCCCGCTCGAGCCCACGGCGACTTTAAGCGGCGCCGCCATGAGCAGGTTGAGCGCCGGCACGTTCGCGAATCCTGCGCCCAGCCCGAAGACGCCGCCGAGGAAGCCGATCCCCGCGAATGCAGCGAGACCCAGCAGTGTCTGATGGGTTCGCCAGTCGATGGTCATGCGGGCCGCCGGGTCGTGATATTGGCCTTCGAGCCGGAGCAGCGCCGCGAGCGCATCCGCGTTGACGGCGGCGTTGTCGGCGCCGCGCAGGTACCAGATGACAAACGCGATGCCGATAATGAGGATGCCGAGCGATGTCTGAAGGAGCTCGGTGCTCAGCGATAGTCCGACCAGGGCGCCGGCGAACGATGCGATCGAGCCGACCAGGGCAAGCGGCATCACGAGACGCAAGCTCGCCATGCCGGCGCGTAGCAGTGGCGGCCCGGCGGAAAGCGTACCGGCGAGCGCGAACATGAGCCCGGCGCCGCGCACGAAATCGAGATGGAAAGGAAAGAGGCTGCCGACCACCGGCACGAACAGCACGCCGCCGCCGACACCCGCCAGCACTGCGATGATGCCGATCAGGAAGCTGACCACGAACAGCGCGATCGGCCAGATCCACCACGGTACGGCAGCGAGGTCTGCGGCGTTCAAGTTATTCTTTTCATTATGCCGAAGCTCGCGGCCAACCTATCGATGCTTTTCGTCGAGCACGATTTCCTCGACCGCTTTGCCGCTGCGCGCTCGGCAGGCTTCCAGTTCGTCGAGTATCAGTTCCCTTACGCATTTCCTGCACCGGAGGTCGCGCGCTGTGCAAAAGACGCCGGCGTTCAGGTCGTCCTGCACAACCTGCCGCCCGGCGACTCGGCGAAAGGCGAGCGCGGCATCGCGTCGCTACCCGGCCGCGAGCGCGAGTTCCGGGGAAGCGTCGAGCGCGGCATCGAATACGCGAAGGCAGTCGGTTGCCCGCGGCTCAACTGTCTCGCCGGCCTCGCGCCGCAGGACAAGAGGCACTTCGACACCTTCGCCACGAATGTGCGCTACGCCGCGCGGCGGCTCGGTGAAGTCGGCGTGCAGCTGATGATCGAAGCGATCAATACGCAAACCGTGCCCGGCTTCTTCCTCACGCACAGCGCGCAGGCGATCGATGTGCTGAACGCCGCGGGCGAGCCGAACGCATTCCTGCAATACGACATGTTCCATATGCAGATCATGGAAGGCGATCTCGCGCGCACCGTCGAGCGGTTGCTCGGCCGCA
>JAFARH010000124.1 GCA_019245555.1 Betaproteobacteria bacterium | reverse complement strand
AGTCGCTGTAGAACACGCTCTCATGGAAATCGGCGAGCCGCTTTCCCAGGGAGCCGAGCCATTCGTCCAGCCGCCTGACTTTGCCTTCCCGAAAGCAGGGCGTACCGCGCACTCGGCCGGTGAAGCGCGTGCCTTGCATCTCGGGCTCGGTGGCAACGAGGTGCTTCACACCGAACGCCTTGGCGATCGGCGCGGTGACGAAACTGTTCGTCGCGGTGATGATGGCGCAAAGGTCCTTTGCTTCGAGGTGGCTTCCCACGAGCTGGCGCGCGGCGGGTGTGATCATCGGCTCGATGCGCAGGCGCATGAAGTCGGCATGCCAGCGATCGAGATCGGCCGGAGGATGCTCCGCCAAAGGCCGCAGCGCGAAACCGAGGTACTCATGGATATCGAGCGTTCCCGCGACGTACTGGTCGTAATACGCCCGGTTCTGCGCCTCGTAGGTCTCGCGGTCGAGCACGCCGCGATCGATGAGGAACTGGCCCCATTCGTAGTCGCTGTCACCGGCGAGCAGCGTGTTGTCGAGATCGAACAGGACCAGGCGCATGAGCGCCCGGAGTGTAGCTTTAGAGTGAGGTCAGAACCGGCGCTGGACGCCGATGCGGAAGTCCTGGAGACGGAAGAGGCCCGTGGTATCGCGCGAGAGCGACTCCGCGCTCACGGCCCAGTCCTGCGAGAACCAGTAACGGCCAAAGACCGACATGGGGCGTGGGTCAAACTCCGAATCTCGCCGAGTGAGCGAAAGGCCGAGGTTCCCGCGATCGACCACGGTGCTGGACCATTCGGAGCGTGGCCGCCACGGATAGCTGTTGGCGAAGCCGAGGCGGTCGTACTCCGGTGCGAGCCAGCCGCGCGCGAATGACGGATCGAGTCCCGCTTCGCCGCGGTCGGGCAGGCGCAAGCCGGACTGTCCAAAAGCAGCGGAGGCGCTCAGCAAGGCGCCAACAACGACCATCTGGCGCAGCGTAACCATGCGAATGAATCTACTCAGCGCTCTTGGGGCTGTCTACCAAGGATTTCCTGTGCGAGCGCTTCGCGTACGAGGGGAAGCGTGAGGGGGCGCTTGCGCATAAGTGAATACTGATCAAGTACTTCCATGATGGACTGAAGGCTGCGCATGTCGCGCGGCAGGCGGGTGAGCAGGTAGGCGACGATGTCGTCAGAAAGCTGCAACCCGCGCCCTACCGCGGCTGCCTTGAGGTGCCGCGCCTTGTCCTCGTCGCCGAGCGGCACGAGCTCGTACACGAGTCCCCAGGCGAGGCGCGTGCGCAAGTCCTCGCGCAGGGTGAGTTGCGCCGGCGGCTTGTCGCCGGCGACCAGCACGCCCGGACCGGCATCGCGCGCTTCGTTGATGGCAACAAAGAGCGCGTGCTGAGCGGCGCTGTCGAGAAGCTGCACGTCGTCGACGACGACGAGCGATGGATTGCTGCGCGCGGCCGCGCGCAGCAAATGCGTGCGGCCGCTGCCCGTATCGCCCCAGACATAGACGATGCGCTCGGCGAGCGCACCCTGCGCGAGGTCGCGCACGCGCGAAAGCGCTTCGGCGTTCCGTCCGGCGACGAAGTTGTCGAATGCCGGCTCGGCCGCCGGCGAGATGCCGAGCGGAAGTTGTCGCATCACGTAGAATTTTGGCATGTCGAACGGTCTCTCCTACCGCGATGCGGGCGTCGATATCGACGAGGGCGACGCGCTGGTCGAGGCCATCAAGCCCTTCGCCAAGAAGACGATCCGCCCGGAGGTGCTCGCCGGCATCGGCGGCTTCGGCGCGCTCTGCGAGATCCCCAAGAAATACAAGCAGCCGGTGCTCGTTTCGGGCACCGATGGCGTAGGCACGAAGCTCAAGCTTGCCTTTTCGCTCCACCGCCACAGCACGGTTGGCATCGATCTCGTCGCCATGAGCGCCAACGACGTGCTGGTACAGGGCGCCGAGCCGCTCTTCTTCCTCGACTACTTCGCCTGCGGAAAGCTCGACAAGAAAGTCGCCGCCGACGTCGTCAAAGGCATCGCCGAAGGCTGCGGGATGGCGGGCTGCGCGCTGATCGGCGGCGAGACGGCCGAGATGCCGGGGATGTATCCCGAGGGGGAATACGACCTCGCCGGATTCTGCGTCGGTATCGTTGAGAGGGACCGCATCATCGATGGCCGATCGATCGTTCCGGGCGACGTCGTGCTCGGTCTCGCTTCCAGCGGCCCGCACTCCAACGGCTATTCACTCATTCGGCGCATCATCGGCGAGGAGCACCTCGCGTCCGAGCTCAACGATTCCCTCATGGAGCCGACGCGCATTTACGCGAAGCCGATCCTCAAGCTCGCCTCGGCGATGCCGGTGAAGGGTCTTGCGCACATCACGGGCGGAGGGCTCGTCGGTAACGTGCCCCGGGTCTTGCCGAAAGGAACGAAGGCGATGCTCAACAAGAAGAAGTGGCCGCGCCATGACATCTTCCGCTGGCTGCAGAAGACCGGAAACGTCGCCGAGGAAGAGATGCTCCGCGTTTTCAACTGCGGCATCGGCATGGTGATCATCGTCGCAAAAGAAAAGGTGCAGATGGCGACCATGCTCCTAAAGCGCGAAGGCGAGCTCGCGTACGAGATCGGCACCATCGAGGCCGGCGGCGACGAGCCGGAGGCCGTAGTTACCTAGCGGTTACTTAAGGTCGTTCCAGCGCTTCAGCGCCGCTTCGTAGCGCTTGCGCGCGTTTTCAACGTCCTGCTCGAGGATCGCCTGCCGCGCGAAGTAGTTTTCGTTCGGACGGCTGCCGCCGGCCGCACTGCCGGTGCGCTCGCCCGGCATCGAATCCGAACCCTGATCGCGCCGCGCGATGGCCTGCTGGAGCGCGATGTAGGCACTGCGCGTGTCGTCGTACGCGCGGTCGAGCTCGGCAGTGCGATTCTGCGCGCCGACGGTCGTGGCGAAAGCGAGGAGGGAGAGGGCGAGCAGGCGTTTCACGGAGACCTTTCCGGGTAGAATTTTTTGACATGGCAAGGCCGCGCTTCGTTCACCTGAGGATGCATAGCGAGTACTCGGTGAGCGACGGCATAGTCCGGATCGACGATGCGGTCCGGCGCGCCGCGGCCGACCACATGCCGGCGCTTGCATTGACCGATGTCGCGAATCTCTTCGGCATGGTCAAGTTCTACGGCGCCGCTCGCGGCGCCGGCGTAAAGCCCATCATCGGCGCCGACTGCTGGATCGAGAACGAGGCCGACCGCGAGAAACCCTTCCGCGCGCTTCTTCTCTGCGCTTCGCGCACCGGCTACCTCAAGCTCTGCGCGCTTCTTTCGCGCGCCTGGCTTCAGAACCAGCACCGTGGCCGCGCGATCCTTACGCGTAGCTCGCTCGAAGAAGGCACCGAAGGCCTGATCGCGCTTTCGGGATTTCTCGGCGGAGAGCTTGCCGCGCCGCTCCTTTCGGATCATGCCGAGAACGCCGAACGGATCGCCCGGCGCTGGAGTGAGCTCTTCCCCGGCCGCTACTACATCGAGGTGCAGCGGGCGGGCCAGCCCAATGGCGACGCGCTCCTTTCGCACTCCGTGGCCCTTGCCGGTCGCCTGCGCCTGCCGGTGGTTGCGACGCACCCGGTGCAGTTCCTGGAGCGCGACGACTTCAAGGCCCACGAGGCTCGCGTGTGCATCGCGCAGGGCTACCTGCTCGGCGACCAGCGAAGGCCGAAGCTCTTCACGTCGGAGCAGTACTTCAAGTCGCAGCAGGAGATGGCGCAGCTTTTCGCCGATGCGCCCCAGGCGCTCGAGAACACGATCGAGATCGCGCGACGCTGCAACCTCGAGATCACGCTAGGCAAGACGCGGCTGCCGGACTTCCCGGTGCCGAAAGGCGTCACGCTCGAAGCCCATCTGAAGAACGAAGCACAAGCCGGTCTGGAGCGACGTGCCAAGGAGCTTGGCCTGCAAGGCGAGCAGCTGGAGCGCTACAAGACGCGGCTCGACTTCGAGATCGGCACGATCGTGCAGATGGGCTTCGCCGGGTACTTCCTGATCGTGGCCGACTTCATCAACTGGGCGAAGACGAACGGCGTGCCCGTCGGTCCCGGCCGCGGCTCGGGCGCGGGCTCCCTCGTCGCCTATTCGCTCGGCATCACCGACCTCGATCCGCTGCGCTACGACCTCCTCTTCGAGCGCTTCCTGAACCCCGAGCGCATCTCGATGCCGGACTTCGACATAGACTTCTGCCAGGACGGCCGCGACAAGGTCATCGACTACGTGCGGCGCAAGTTCGGCGAGGAGAGCGTCTCGCAGATCGCGACGTTCGGCACGATGGCGGCGCGCGCCGTGGTGCGCGACGTCGGCCGCGTGCTCGACCTCGGCTACAACTTCTGCGACCAGATCGCGAAGCTGATCCCGGTCCAGCCCGGCAAGAACGTCACGCTCGCCGATGCGCGCAAGGCGGAGCCGCTCCTCGCGGAGCGCGAGAAGAACGAGGACGAAGTAGCCGAGCTGCTCGAGCTTGGCGAGAAGCTCGAAGGCCTGGTGCGCAACGTCGGCATGCATGCGGGCGGCGTGTTGATCGCGCCGGGACGCCTGGTCGAGTTCTGCCCGCTCTATGCCGCAGAGGGCACGACGCACGTCATCTCGCAGCTAGACAAGGACGACGTCGAGGCGATCGGCCTGGTGAAGTTCGACTTCCTCGGCCTCACCACGCTCACCATCCTCGATTGGGCCGAGCGCTCGGTGCGGGCCATGGGCGCGCCCGATTTCTCGCTGGCGCGCATTCCACTCGACGATGCGCCGACGTATCAGCTGCTCTCCGCAGGCAATACCACCACGGTGTTCCAGCTGGAATCGCGCGGCATGCGCGACCTCATTCGTCGCGCGAAACCGGACCGGTTCGAAGACGTAATCGCGCTCGTCGCGCTTTACCGGCCGGGCCCGATGGACTTGATCCCCGACTTCATCGCGCGCAAGCACGGCGAGCAGCGCGTCGATTATCTCGATCCGCGGCTGCAGCCGATCCTCGGCCCGACGTACGGCATCATGGTGTACCAGGAGCAGGTGATGCAGATCGCGCAGGTCATCGGCGGATACACGCTGGGCGGCGCGGACCTCCTGCGGCGCGCGATGGGCAAGAAGAAGCCCGAGGAGATGGCGCAGCAGCGCGACATCTTCGTCGCCGGAGCGCAGAAGAACGGGCTGTCGCGCGCAAAGGCGACGCAGCTCTTCGACCTGATGGAGAAGTTCGCGGGCTACGGCTTCAACAAGTCGCACGCCGCTGCGTATGCGCTGCTCGCGTACCAGACGGCGTACATGAAGCAACATCATCGATCGGCGTTCCTCGCGGCCAACCTTTCGGCGGTGACCGACGATACCGACAAGGTGCGTCAGTTCTACGAGGATGCGCAGGCGAACGGGCTCGAGATCCTGCCACCGGACATCAATGCGTCGGAATACCGGTTCACGCCGGTCGATGCGAGGCACATTCGCTACGGCCTCGGCGGTGTGCGCGGTACCGGCGCCGGCGCGATCGAATCGATCGTGCAGGCACGCCGGCAGGCGCCATTCACCGACCTGTTCGATTTCTGCCGGCGGGTCGACAAGCGGATGGTCAACCGGCGCGTCGTCGAAGCGCTCGTGCGCGCCGGCGCTTTCGATGCGCTCGAGCCGCAGCGCTCGCGTCTCCTTGCCACGGTTGGCCGCGCGCTCGAAGGCGCCGAGCAGGCCGAGCGCGCGGCTTCGCAGTCGAGCCTCTTCGGCGAAGCCGAGGCGCCGCGTGGCGGCAGCCACGCCTATGTCGACGCGCCGGCGTGGGATGCACGGCAGAAATTGCTCGAAGAGAAGACGGCGCTCGGCTTCTCGATCTCCGGTCACCTTTTCTCGGTCTACGAGCGCGAGCTCGTGGGCTTTTCGCGCACCGCTCTGGCAAAGCTCTCACCGGGTGACCGCGTCTGGATGGCGGGTGTCGTGACGCAGGCGCGTCCGCAGATGACGCGGCGCGGGCGCATGATGGTGGTGACGCTCGACGACGCGAGCGCGCAGGTCGAGATCACGGTCTTCAACGAGCTCTTCGAGAAGACGCGCGACAAGATCAAGGAGGACGCGCTCCTGGTCGTCGCCGGCAAAGTGCAGCGCGACGAGTTCTCCGGCGGCCTGCGCGTAAGCGCCGACGAGATCCTCGACCTCGAGAGCCTGCGGGCCCGATTCGCGGCGCGGCTGCGCATCGCGATGAATGGCCACACGGACGAAATGCGCGATGCGAAGAAGCTGCAGCAACTGCTCGCGCCATACCGGGCGTCCGGCGGCGGCGCGTGCCAGGTCGTCGTGGCTTATCGCAATTCGACTGCAGCCTGCGAAGTCGCCCTCGGTGATGCGTGGCGGGTACGTCCGGACAGTCGCCTCATCGCCGAGCTCGGCGCCTGGCTCACGCCGGAGAACGTCCAGCTGGTTTACGGAGCAGCTGCGGCGGCGAGGGCCGCCTAGTTTCCGAAACGCACTTCGCAGGGCTTGCTGTTCAACACCTCGCGCTGGTGCAAATACCAGGCGTTCACCAGGCGCTCCTGCGGATCGAGGCGCCGCTTCTCGGCGAGGAAGCTCTTCAGCTGCGGATAGCAGGCTTCGGTCTGTTCGCGTGTCGCATCAGAAGTGCAGGCGATGTGGAAGCTGCCGCCCGCTTCGATAGCCGCGTCGATGAGCTCATGGCGTAGCTGCGCGCCGCGCACGCGGGCGCCGAGCCCCGTCGGCTCCGCCAGGGCAAGTTTCAACTCGGTGAAGTCGCGGCGCGCCCAACGCAGGTAGCTGTCGTCCTCGCGCGAGGTCTGCCGGATCGACACGCTCTGCAGCGGGATCCGCCAGTCGCTGCAACGGGTATCAGTCTCGGCGACGAAGGCGTCGAGCGACTCCGGCGGAATAAGGAGCTCGAGCTCCCGGTTGGCGCGGCATTTCTGGAATGTCATCTCCTGCGGCCGCGTCGCGCGCTCGACTGCCCGTGCCAATGTCGCGATGCGCAGCGTGACGCTGTAGACGATGCCGAAGAGGCCATAGCCACCGACGATCAGCGCGAAAAGATCGCGGCTCTTCTGGCGGCTCACGCGCCGCAGCTCGCCGTCGGGCGTCACGACGGCGAGGGACGCGACGTGATTCACCGCCGGCGTGCCATCCGGCCCGGCCGCATTGCGCGCGATGCTTTCGCCGACGGTTGCCATCGTCGTTTGCACCTTGGCGCGCTCATCGCCTGGCCGCAGCTCGGCGGCGATGGCATGCCAGGGTGTCGCGGCCTGGACTTCGAGCAGCCCGTGCATGGCGTCGAGCCCAAGGATGCGGTTCAGGCGGGAAGCGTCAAAAGGCTTGGCGGAACGGATGGCGTCGCATAGTTCCAGGGCGGACATTGGCGTCGTAGCGAGCATGGGACCCTCCTTGTCGTTAGCTCGCTTGCAGCCTGCGCCCGCACAAGACTTCCTTGCAACATCTGTCAGCAAAGTCTCGATTGATGATACCGTCGGGATCCCATGGCGCTGCGCAGCCGGCTTGTTGATGCCCTTAAGGCCTGTCTTCGGGCCCGGGGCATGACGTACAGAGAACTCGCGGCGAGGCTGCGCCTTTCCGAGCCCACCGTGAAAAGGATGTTCTCGCGAGGCACCTTCACCCTCGAGCGCATCGAGCAGATCCTGGAGGTGATCGACCTTGACCTGCAGGAGCTCGCACGTCTCGCGCGCGAAGGCTCGCCGGCGCCGGCCGAACTCACAGTGGAGCAGGAGGCCGCGCTCGCGCAGGATCGACAGCTCTTTTCGACCTTCTGGCTTCTGCAGAACAACTGGTCCTTCGACGAGATCCTCGCGGAATTCACCATCTCGCGCGCCCAGCTCACCGCCTTCTTCGCGCAGCTCGATCGCCTGAAGCTGATTCGCTGGGGGCCGCAGGAAAGGGCGCGGCTCCTCGTGCGGCGCGATTTCCACTGGCGCGACGGCGGCCCGGTGAAGAAGACCTACGGCTCGCAGATCATGCGGGAGTTTCTCGATGCGCGGTTCAAGGCGCCGCTCGAGTTCATGCGTTTCGAGACGCGCGTGCTGTCAGCGGAGTCGGCCGCTGTGCTGAAGCGCCGTCTCGAGCGCGTGGTGATGGATTTCAACGAGCTCGCCGAGGTTGACTCCACCGTGCCGAGCGGAAAGCGCCTTGGCATCGCCATGGTTGCCGCCTGCCGCCCGTGGGAATTCTCCGCGCTAATCGCGCTCAAGCGCCGCTAGGCGCTCGGCCGGATCTCGAAATCGGAGAAAGGTCCCGCGGCATCCACGGCAGGCGGTTCATCACGCACCGCGTCGACACGCGCCGCGCGCGGCCCGCGCTTGGCCCAACTGACCAGCGCTGCCAACGCATCGTCGTCACCTTGCAAGAGCGCCTCGACGCTGCCGTCGGCACGGTTACGCACCCAGCCTTTCACACCTAGGCGGCGCGCTTCGTCGCGCAGTGCAAAGCGATAACCCACGCCCCGTACGCGCCCGCTGACACGAATTTGCCGGGTCCTCATGCACGCCTGCCGGGCAGATGTTAAGCTGAAGAAAAACTGGGGGAATCACCGATGCGCATCGGCTTACTGATAGTTGCGGCTCTGGCCCTGATCGGGTTCATCGTGGTCGCCTTCGTTCTGCCGCAGATGGCGGGCACCGAGGCCAAGGAAGCCGCGCAAGCGCTCGTCTCGGGCGCGCAGCCCGCGCAACAGCAAGTGGCCGCCGCGGCGGAGAAGGCGGGCAATCTCACCGGCTCCGGCAAGGGCGTGAAGGTCGCGTCGAAGAACGACGCCAAGTACGGCGAGCTCAAGTGGATCGTCGGCGAAGACGGCGGCATCCGCGGCTGGAACGAAAAGAACGCACTTGAAATTGCGCTTACGCCAGCCATCCAGGCCGGCAAGGTCAGCTGGAGCTGCAAGGGCTATCCCGTCAGCGCGATGCCCTCAAGCTGCGGCGGTC
>JAFARH010000019.1 GCA_019245555.1 Betaproteobacteria bacterium | reverse complement strand
AGCATCTCGTCGAACTGGTCGATCAGGTTTTCGCAATAGAGCTGTGACGGCGTGCGCCGCGACACGGCCTCGAGCGAGTCGTTGAGGTCGTGCGCGTACGGGATCGAAAGGATCGGCCCCTGCTTCGTGCGGAACCAGACCGGTTGGTCGTCGAGCGGCCAGTCCATCATGTAGCGGAAACCCGCCTCGCGCAAAAGGTCGAGCGATGCCGGCGTTTGCGAAATGTACGGCGCGAGCCACCCCATAGGCCGCTTGCCTTCGTGCTTTTCGATTGCAGCGGCGGCTTCCCCGATACAGGCGCGCTCCTCTTCCAGTGACATGTCGGCCTGGCGCTCGGCGTTGGTGCGGCCGTGGCCGACGATCTCGTCGCCGCGCTTGCTGAACGCCGCGATCATCTGCGGGCAGTAGTCGTAGAGCGCGGTATTAACGAGGATTGCGTAAGGCAGGTCATAGGCCTCCGCCAGCTCGAGCAGGCGCCATGCGCCGACGCGATTGCCGTAATCGCGCCAGGCGAAGCTGCGCGTATTCGGCTGGGGATGCGGCGCCGCGTAGTCGTTGCCGAGCCCCTCGCCGAAGGAGAAGTGCTCGACGTTCAGGCAGAAATGCACCGCGAGGCGCTTGCCGCCGGGCCAGCTGTAGTCCTTGCGCTCCGGCAGCGCGGAATAGTCGTAGCGGCCGTGGCTCTTCAGTTTCATCTGCGGCGTCCCCCTCGGCAATCGGTTGGCATTATGCTGCCCGAATGGATCTGACCATCCGCAACGGCACGGTGGCCACCGCGACCGAGACGATGCGCTGCGATATCGGCATCAGCGGAGAGAAGATCGTCGCCCTCGCCGATCGCCTGCCGGCGGGCAAGCGCGACATCGACGCGAACGGCCGCTACGTGCTCCCTGGCGGCATCGACAGCCATTGCCACATCGAGCAGCTCTCGGGCATGGGCATCATGTCCGCCGACGACTTCTACACCGGCACCGTCTCCGCCGCTTTCGGCGGCACGACCACCATCATTCCCTTCGCAGCACAGCACCGCGGCACATCGGTCACCACGACCGTCGCGGACTACCACGAGCGCGCGCGCACGAAGGCCGTGATCGATTACGGCTTCCACCTCATCATCGGCGACCCGACCGAGAAGGTGCTGACCGACGAGCTGCCGGCGGCGATCAAGGGCGGCATCACTTCGTTCAAGGTCTACATGACGTACCCGAAGTGGAAGCTGGAGGACTATCAGCTCCTCGAGATCATGAGCGTGGCGGAAAACGAAGGCGCGCTCGTCATGGTGCACGCGGAGAACGACGACATGATCCGCTGGCTCGCCAAGCGCCTCATCGAGCGCGGCCACGGTGCGCCGAAATTCCACGGCGTCGCGCATACGCCGCTCGCCGAGGCCGAAGCGACGAACCGCATCATCATGCTTTCGCGCCTGCTGGGCGCCCCGGTGCTGATCGTGCACGTTTCAGCTCCGGAACCGACCAACACGATTCGCGCGGCGCAGACGCTCGGCGCGCGCATCTATGCCGAGACCTGCCCTCAATATCTCGTGCTCACCGCCGAGGACATGGACAAGCCAGGCGTCGAAGGCGCGAAGTGGTGCTGCAGCCCGCCGCTGCGCGACAAGGCGGCGCAGGAGGCGATCTGGGCGGGCCTCGCCAACGGCACATTCCAGGTCTATTCGTCCGACCATGCGCCGTACAAGTTCGACAAGACGGCGAAGATCCCGCGCGGCGAGCAGACGACGTTCAAGGAGATGGCGAACGTCGTGCCCGGGATCGAGATGCGGCTGCCGATCCTCTTCTCCGAGGGCGTGCTGAAGAAGCGTCTCACCATCAACCAGTTCGTCGCGCTCGGCGCTACCAATCACGCGCGCATGTACGGCCTCTATCCGCGCAAGGGCACGATCGGGGTCGGGTCGGATGCCGACATCGCGATCTGGGACCCCGAAGTGGAAAAGCGCATCGACTACTCGATGATGCACGACGCCGTCGGCTACACGCCCTACGAAGGGCACGTATACAAAGGTTGGCCGCAGATCGTGCTGAGCCGCGGGCGCGTGGTGGTCGAGAACGGCAAGCTCAATGCCGAGCGCGGGTCGGGAAAGTACCTGGCGCGCGGCATGCCCGGGCCGATCGCCGCATTTCCTACCGCGGCGGCAGGAATCGACGGTCCAGCGCGCCAACTAAGGAAGCTCATCAATGGCTAGACACCTGAAGATCGCCGCCGCACAGCTCGGACCGCTGCACAAGGCGGACTCCAGGGGCGCCGCAGTATCGAGGCTCCTCAAGCTGCTGCGCGAGGCGCATGGCATGGGCGCGAAGTTCGTGGTCTTTCCCGAGCTCGCGCTGACGACCTTCTTCCCACGCTGGTGGATGGAGGACCAGGCCGAGGTCGATCGTCGCTACTTCGAGCGCGAGATGCCCGGCCCCGAGACACAGTTGCTCTTCGACGAGGCGAAGAAGTTTGGTATCGGTTTCTACCTCGGCTATGCGGAGCTCACCCGCGATGGCCATCGCTTCAACACCGCAATCCTCGTCGGACCCGATGGCTCGATCATCGGCAAGTACCGCAAGATCCACCTCCCCGGCCACGCCGACCACAAGCCGAAGGCGGCGTTCCAGCACCTCGAGAAGAAGTACTTCGAGGTCGGCGACCTCGGCTTCCGCGTGTGGAAGTTCATGGGAACGATCACCGGCATGCTGATCTGCAACGACCGGCGCTGGCCGGAGGCCTTCCGCGTGCTAGCGCTGCAGGGCGCGGAGATCGTCGCGCTCGGCTTCAACACACCGAGCGAGAACCTGCATTATCCGGAGCCGCCCGCGCTCCGAGTGCATCACCACCTGATCATGGCGCAGTCGATGGCCTTCCAGAACGCGACGTGGCTCGTCGAGACGGCGAAGGCCGGCTATGAAGACGGTTTCCGCATGTTCGGCCATTCGCTCATCGTCGCGCCGACCGGCGAGATCGCGGCGAAAAGCCAGTCCGAGGAAGACGAGGTGATCTGCCACAACTGCGACATCGACCTCGCCGCGAACCTGAAGCAGACAATGTTCAACTTCGCCGCGCACCGCCGGCCGGAGCATTACCGCCTGATCGTCGACCGCGTCGGCGCGCAGGTCACGCCGGCCAACGAGTAGTGGATCTCGAGCTGGCCCGGCTGTCGGCCCATGAGCGCTACAAGCTGCTCATCGGCCTCGTCATCCCGCGGCCGATCGCCTGGGTCTCGACGCGAAGCGAGAATGGC
>JAFARH010000179.1 GCA_019245555.1 Betaproteobacteria bacterium | reverse complement strand
TCTCGAAATCCTATAAGGTTCAACCCAGGCAAAGGTCGGGCTCTTTACGGGACCCGTCACACCTAGCGCCCTGAGTAGCCCGCGCACGAGTGTCGTCTTTCCGCTGCCGAGCTCGCCTGAGAGATGCAGCACGCGTCCGGGCGCAATACCGGCGGCAAGCGCGGCACCGAGGCGCGCCGTGGCCGCCGCGTCGGGCAATTTAAGATCGGACGTCATGGATTACGCAGCACTTGCCGCGCAAATTCGCGGATGGGGCCGGGAGCTCGGCTTCCAGGCGATCGGGATTGCCGATGCGGATCTCTCCGCCGCGGAGCCGCGGCTGCTCGAATGGCTGGCGGAGGGACGGCATGGCGAGATGGAGTATATGGCGCGGCACGGCGCGCTCCGTGCCAGGCCGGCCGAGCTCAAGCCCGGCACGCTGCGCGTGATCTCCTGCCGCATGGAGTACGGCAGCGGTAATGATGAAGTGCCGTCGCAGAGCGAAAAGGCATACATCGCGCGCTATGCGCGAGGGCGGGACTATCACAAGGTGCTCCGTGGCCGCCTGCAAGACCTTTGCGAGCGTATCGAGCGCGCGGTGGGGCCGTTCGGCCACCGCGTGTTCACCGATTCGGCGCCGGTCATGGAGGTAGAACTCGCGGTCCGAGCGGGCATCGCCTGGCGCGGGAAGCACACGCTCGCGCTGAACCGCACGGGCTCCTGGTTCTTTCTCGGCGAGGTCTACACCGACCTGCCGTTGCCGATGGACGCACCGATCGATGAGCATTGCGGGACCTGCCGCCGCTGCATCGACATCTGCCCGACGCAGGCGATCACCGCTCCGTATCAGCTCGACGCGCGTCGCTGCATCTCCTACCTGACCATCGAGCACAAGAGCTCGATTCCGGAAGATGTGCGACCGCTGATCGGCAACCGGGTCTACGGCTGCGACGACTGCCAGCTCGTCTGCCCGTGGAATGGATTTGCGCAGCCTGCGGGGGAGGAGGACTTTCGCGCGCGCAACGGCCTAGACCACGCCACGCTGGTGGAGCTCTTCGCCTGGTCCGAGACCGAGTTCGATGAACGGCTCCGCGGCTCGCCCATCCGCCGTATCGGTTATGAGCGGTGGTTGCGCAATCTGGCCGTAGGCCTCGGCAATGCGCCAAGCTCGCCGGCCGTAGTCGCCGCGCTACGCGCCCGGGCGGACCATCCCTCCGCGCTAGTCAGGGAGCACGTGCAGTGGGCAATCTCCAAGCATGAAGCGCTGGCAGCCTGACCGACTCCTTGCCGGATTCGAGGCGCTCGAGCTGGAATTTCCCGCGGACTACGAAGGCCCGGTGGTGTCGACGCTGGTGCGGTTGCCGGTGGCAAACGCCCCACGCGGCTCGGTGCTCTACGTCCACGGCTTCAGCGAATACTTCTACCAGCGGCACATGGCCGAGCGCTTCGCCGCCGAGGGCTACGCGTTCTACGCGCTCGACCTGCGCAAGTACGGCCGCTCGATGCGGCCGCATCAGCATCCGAACTTCTGCAAGAACATCGCCGAGTACTACGCCGACATCGACGCCGCGCTGGAAGTAATCGGCGGAGAGGTCCTGCTCGCGGGTCACTCGCTCGGCGGGCTCATCACCTCGCTTTACGCAAAGGAAGGAGCGAAGCGCGCGCAGATTCAGGGCCTTTGGCTGAACAGCGCGTTCTTCGACTGGAACCTGCCCGAGTGGCGCAAGGTGCAAATGCATCTCGCCACTGCGGTCGGGCGCTACTACCCATTCCTCAACGATCCCAAGGCGTTCACGCCCGATTACACGCGGGCGCTGCATGCCGAATGGGATTTCGACTCGACCCTCAAGCCCGATTACGGCTTTCCGGTCTATTACGGCTGGCTCGGCGCGGTGAACGACGCCTTCGACAAGGTGCACAAGGGACTCGGCCTCGAGTGCCCGGTGCTCTCGATGCATTCCGACGCCGCGGACATCGTGCTCGACTGGCGCCATATCGCGCGCTGGTCGCGCATGCTCGGCCCGAATGTAACGGTCATGGCGTTTCCGGGCGCCTGGCACGATCTCATCTGCTCGCCAGGCCGGATTCGCGAGGAAGTCTTCAGCCAGCTCTTCGCCTGGGCGGAACGAACCGTAGCGTTGCCAGCGTAGCGAGCGCCCAGGCGACGTAGGCGGTCGTGAACACCCACTCGGG
>JAFARH010000386.1 GCA_019245555.1 Betaproteobacteria bacterium | reverse complement strand
CGCGATTTGCGCAGCCAGTCGAGGAAGAGACGCGCTTCGCGCTCGAACGCCGCTTCGGTACCGAGACGCTTCGGATCGATCACGATCGCAAGCATCCCGTTCAGCACGCGCTGCTTGTTCGACTCGTCGTAGTGCCAGGTACCGCCTCCGCTCAGTGCGCCACCGAGCAGCTCGCACGCGATCGCCATGCCATAACCCTTGTGCTCGCCGAACGCGAGCATCGCACCGTAGGGCGGAACCACCGCATAGCGTGGATCGTTGGTTGGCTTTCCTTCGTCATCGATCAAGCGGCCGAGCGGCACTTTGTCGCCCTTGTTGTGGGCCACGCGCAGCTTCCCTTGCGCGACCGCGCTCGTCGCGTAGTCGAGCACGAAAGGCGCCTCGCCCGGTAAAGGAATGCCGATGCAGCACGGATTCGTCCCGAAGCGCGCATCGCGGCCGCCGTACGGCGCGACACGCGCGTGGGAGATGACGTTCACGAAGTGGATCGACACCAAGCCCTGCGCCACGGCCATCTCGGCCCAGTGGCCAATGCGCCCAAGATGATGGGTATTACCCACCGTCATCACGCACGAGCCGTGCTTCTTCGCACGTTCGATCGCCATCTGCATGGCCTCGCCGCCGATCACCTGGCCATACCCCTTGCAGCCGTCGAGCGCGAGTAGCGCGCCTGCGTCGAGTGTCGCCTTGGGATGCGCGTTCGGCGCGAGTCCGCCCTCGAGCACGGCATCGATGTAGCGCGGAATCATGCCGATGCCATGGGAGTCGTGGCCGAGCAGGTTCGCCATGACTAGGTTCTCGGCGACTAGCTTCGTTTCGCGCGCGTCGCTGCCGCCCGCTGCGACCACGGCTTCGATAGCGCGCGTGAGCGGCGCCGCTTGGAACAGGGTCTCCATCGTTCTCCCGGAAAGAGGCGGGCAGTTTAGACTAAGAACTATGCGAGTCTTTCTGGTCGCGGCGCTCTGTGCCGCCGTTTCGCTATCCCACGCGGAATCGTATCCATCCAAGCCGATCCGGCTGATCGTGCCGTATGCCGCTGGCGGCACTTCCGACATCCTTGCGCGCCAGATCGGACCCAAGCTCACTGAAGCGTGGGGCCAGCCGGTGGTGATCGAGAACAAGACCGGCGCCAACGGGAACGTCGGCGCCGATTTCGTCGCGAAGAGCGCGCCCGATGGCTATACATTGCTCATCACCGACCTTGGCGGCCTCGTCATCAGCCCGAGCATCTATCCGCAGCTGCAGTTCAATCCTTCCAAGGATTTCGCGCCCGTGGCGATGGTTTCCTACTCGCCGCATGTGCTGGCCGTGCATCCTTCGGTTGGCGTGAAGGACGTGCACGAGCTGGCCGCCAAGGCGAGAGCGCAGCCTGGCAAATTGAACTTCGCGGTCTCGGGCATCGGCGGCGCGCCGCATCTTGCCGGCATCGAATTCGCGCAGCGCATGGGCCTGCAGTGGACCTACATTCCGTACAAGGGCGGCTCCGACGCCGTCGCGGCTGTCGCCGCCGGACAAGCCGATGTCATCTTCAACGGCATGCTTGCAACGTGGCCGACCGTACAGGGCGGGCGCATCAAGGCACTCGCCATCTCGAGCGCGCAGCGTGTACCGTCCGCGCCCGATACTCCCACCGTCGCTGAGCAAGGCTTGCCGGGATTCGAGACCGGCTCGTTCCAGGGTTTCGTCGGTCCGGCCGGCATCGCTCATGAGATCGTGGTGAAGCTCAACGGCCAGTTGGTCCGCGTGCTCAACACCGCGGACATGAAGGAGCGCTTCGCGAAGCAAGGCACCGAGGTGCGCACGGGCACACCGGAATCGCTCGGCCAATGGCTGCGCATTGAGCAGGCGCGATGGGCCCGTGTGGTAAAAGAATCAGGCGCAAAGTTCGAATGAAGAAAAAGACGCCAGAGGAATTGCGGAGCTATCGCTGGTACGGCGCGCACGACCTGCGCGCGTTCGGCCATCGCTCGCGTACCGCGCAGATGGGTTATGACCGCAGCGACTACGCCGGCAAGCCCGTCATCGCCATCATCAACACCTGGTCGGATATCAATTCCTGCCACACCCACTTCAAGCAGCGCGTCGAGGAAGTGAAGCGCGGCGTCTGGCAAGCGGGCGGCTTCCCGGTTGAGATGCCGGCGATGTCGCTCGCCGAAGTGATGCAGAAACCGACCACCATGATGTACCGCAACTTCCTCGCGATGGAGACCGAGGAGCTGCTTCGCTCCTATCCGGCCGACGGCGCGGTGCTGATGGGCGGCTGCGACAAGACGACACCCGCCATTGTGATGGGAGCGATCAGCATGAACCTGCCGGCGATCTACATGCCGGCCGGGCCGATGCTGACCGGTCATTGGCGCGACCAGACGCTCGGCTCGGGATCCGATACCTGGAAATACTGGGCGGAGCTCCGCGCTGGAAACATCACCGATCGCGACTGGAACGAGATCGAGGACGGCATCGCCCGCTCGCCCGGCACCTGCATGACGATGGGCACGGCGGCGACGATGATGTCGATCACCGAGGCGCTGGGCCTCGCGCTGCCGGGCGCATCGTCCATTCCGGCGCCGGATTCGAACCACGCAAAGATGGCGACGCTTTGCGGCAAGCGCGCGGTCGAGATGGTCTGGGAAGATCTCAAGCCGCGCGACATCCTCACCGCCAAGTCGTTCGACAACGCGATCGTCACGCTGATGGCGATGGGCGGCTCGACCAACGCGCTCATCCATCTCATCGCCATGGCCGGCCGCGCGGGTATCAAGCTGCCGATCGAGCGCTATAACGAGTTCTCGGCGAAGACGCCGCTACTCGCGAATGTGCGGCCGTCCGGCGACAAATACCTGATGGAGGACTTCTACTACGCGGGCGGGCTGCGTGCCCTCCTCGCGGAACTAAGGGATTTGCTGAACCTTGATTGCCGCACCGTGAACGGCAAGACGCTGGGCGAGAACCTCTCCGGCGCGCGCATCTACAACGACGACGTCATCCGCCCCCGCTCGAAGCCGCTGAAAGCGTCAGGCGGCCTCGTCGTAGTCAAAGGGAACCTGGCGCCCAACGGCGCCGTGATCAAGGCGGCGGCCGCTACGCCGAAGCTCCTCAAGCACACGGGCAAGGCCGTCGTCTTCGACGACTACAACGACATGGCAGCTCGTATCGACCGGGACGATCTCGACGTGGACGCAGATTCCGTGCTCGTGCTGCGTAATGCAGGACCGCTCGGCGGCCCGGGAATGCCGGAATGGGGCATGCTGCCCGTGCCGAAAAAACTTTTAAAGCAAGGCGTGCGCGACATGGTGCGTATCTCGGACGCGCGAATGAGCGGCACGAGTTACGGCACTTGCGTGCTGCATGTCTCGCCAGAATCATTCGTCGGCGGACCGCTCGCCATGGTCAAGAACGGCGACCTGATCGAGCTCGATGTCGAGCGGCGCGAGCTGAATCTCAAAGTAGACGCCGCCGAGCTGGCGAAGCGGAAGGCCGCCTGGCGCATGCCCGAGCGCAAGTTCGCACGTGGTTATGGCGCGATCTTCTCGCGGCACATCAAGCAGGCTGACGAAGGCTGCGATTTCGATTTCCTCGAAGGCACAGCGGCGACTCCCGAGCCGGAGATTCATTAGAGATGGAACTTCCACGCAACGCCTTCAAACACGCGTTGAAGGCGGGTCAAGCGCAAATCGGGCTGTGGTCGAGCCTGTCGTCCAGCTACACAGTCGAAGTGATTGCCGGCGCCGGGTTCGACTGGCTGCTCCTCGACATGGAGCATTCGCCGAGCGACCTGGAGAACCTGCTCGCCCAGCTTCAGGCGGCGGCGCCCTACGCCACGCACCCGGTCGTCCGCGTTCCCTGGAACGACATGGTGTCGATCAAACGGGTGCTGGATGTGGGAGCGCAATCCTTGCTCGTGCCGTACGTCTCGAGCGCCGAGGAAGCCGGGGCCGCGGTCTCATACACGCGCTATCCGCCGAAAGGCGTGCGCGGCGTTGCGGGCACTACGCGCGCCACTCGCTTCGGGCGCATCAAGGACTACGCAAAACGCGCCGGCGAGGAAATCTGCCTTCTCGTTCAGGTCGAGACGCAGGCGGGATTGGACGCCATCGACGCCATCTGCGGAATAGAGGGAATCGACGGCGTGTTCATCGGACCGGCGGACCTGCATGCCTCGCTCGGCCACACCGGCGAGATCGCCAACCCGAAAGTGAAGCCCTTGATCGACGACGCCATCCGACGGATCCGCAAGAACGGAAAGGCACCCGGCATCCTGACGCCGAGCGAGGAAGACGCGCGTCGCTGGCTCGACTGCGGCGCGCTCTTTGTTGCAGTCGGCGCTGACGTAGGTATCCTTGCGCGCGGCGCGGATACCCTCGCCGCCAAATTCAAAAAATCATGAAACCCGAAATCATCATTACCGCCCGCGGCCACGCCGGCACCATGGCGACGCTGCAATCCGAGTTCACCGCCCACCTCCTTGCCGACGCCCCGGATCGGGCGGCGTTCCTGAAGCAACACGCCAATACCGTGAAAGGCGTGGCCACCTTCGGCCCGATGACGGTCGACGGCAAGTTCATGGACGCGCTGCCGAAGCTCGAGATCATTTCGAACTTCGGTGTCGGAGTGGACGCGATCAACCTGGATGACGCAAAGAAGCGCGGCATCATCGTCACGAATACGCCCGACGTGCTGAACGAGGCGGTCGCCGACACGGCGCTCGCGCTTCTCCTAAACGCTGTGCGGCGGTTCCCACAGTCGGAGGTTTATCTGCGCGGGGCGAACTGGGCTTCGCGCGGTCCCTACCCGCTCACCACCGACGCTGGCGGCAAGGTCCTCGGCATCTTGGGTCTGGGACGAATCGGCGAAGCCATCGCCAAGCGCGCCATCGCCTGCAATATGCAGATCCGCTATCACAATCGGCGCAAGAAAGACGTCCCCTATCCCTACGATCCGGACCCCGTGACGCTCGCCAAGAACAGCGATGTATTGATGGTCGTGACGCCCGGCGGACCCGAGACGAACAAGCTCGTGAATGCCAAGGTGCTCGATGCTCTGGGACCGCAAGGCTTTCTCGTGAATATCGCTCGCGGCTCGGTGATCGACGAGCCGGTGCTCTTGCGCTATTTGCAGGAAAAGCGGATCGCGGGCGCCGGGCTCGACGTCTTCGCCGACGAGCCGCGCGTGCCGCCGGAGTTCTTCACGCTGGAGAACGCGGTGCTATTTCCGCATGTCGGCAGCGCGACGGTCGAGACGCGCAAGGCGATGGGCGACCTGCAGATCGAGAACCTGCGCCTGCACTTCGCCGGCAAGCCGGTGAAGACGAGGGTCGTCTAGGAAGGGCTGCCGGCGGCAGACTGGAGCCAGTTTTGCAGTCCCAGTTTCTCGGCGAGATCGATCTGCGTCTCTAGCCAGTCGATGTGCTCTTCCTCGCTTTGCAGGATCTCTTCCAGGATCTCGCGCGAGATGTAGTCCTTGACCGTCTCGCAGTGGGCGATCGCCTCCTGCAGCGTCGGCCGGGCGGTGCGCTCCTGCCTCAGGTCGCACTTCAGCGCTTCAACCGCGTTCTCCCCGATGAGGAGCTTGCCGAGATCCTGCAGGTTCGGCAGCCCTTCGAGGAAGAGGATCCGCTCGATCAGGCGATCGGCGTGCTTCATCTCGTCGATCGACTCCTTCTTCTCGTATTCCTCGATCTTCTTCAGGCCCCAGTTGCCGAACATGCGGGCGTGCAGGAAATACTGGTTGATCGCGGTGAGCTCGTTGAACAGCACCTTGTTCAAATGCTGCACGACCTTCGCATCGCCCTTCATCGCGGCCTCCTCAAGGAAAGGCGATTCGACGACGAACACCCGCAGGCGTCAAGGAAAGCTTGGGGAAACGAAAAGAAGAGGCGTTTAGGCGGTTACGGTCAGCGATTCGGCCGTCTGCACGTCGCGCAGCACTTCGCTCGCGCAATCGCGGCAGCGTCCGCAACCGGAACCGACACCCAGCTCGGAAGCGAGCTGGTCGAGAGAGCAGGCGCCCTTGCGCGCGCATTCGCGCACGGCGTTCTCAGTGATGGCGTTGCAGATGCAGATATACATGTTGAGAACTATTATCACTTTAAACCAGTAGACGAATCAATATGATAGTGATCGCTAACATATAACGTGCTGTTCAGACTATATAAACGTCATTTGAGAGTAATTGATGTTTACAGTGATAATTATTATCATCTTCAACATGATGAAGCCCGTGACCGTTCCGCAGCGACCCTCGGTGCCGACCAAAGTACCGAGTGAATCGCTGCTAGGTGCGCGCAAAGAGCTCGTCATCACCCACAACGGCCGTGAATACCGCCTGCGCGTTACGCAGAACGGCAAGCTGATCCTGACCGCATAGCACCCATGGGTCAGATTCTCCTAGTCACATTGCGCGAAGGCATCGAGATGTTCCTCATCGTCGCGATCGCTGCGGCGTATTTGCGCAAGACCGGTCGCGCCGCGTTGTTGCCGGCCGTGGCCTGGGGCACGGGCACTGCCATATTGGTGTCCGTCGTACTCGGCGTATGGCTCGCTGAAGTCGCGGTCACACCGAAGTGGGAATCCCTGCTTGCCCTGGTGGCGGCCGTGCTGGTTATCTCGATGGTGATCTACATGATGCGAGCCGCTAAGGAGATGCGCCGGCATATCGGAGCGCGGCTCGAGGCCGCGGCCCAGCGCACCGATCGCGCCGCGTGGATCGGCGTGTTCCTCTTCGTCGTCTTCATGATCACCCGCGAGGGCATGGAGACGGCCTTCATCACCGCTTCCCTCTTCCGCCAGACCGACACCGCGCACTTCGTCTGGGGTGCGCTCGTCGGCCTCTCTCTCGCCGCCGTGCTGGCTTGGGCATGGTCGCGCTATGGGCATCGCGTCGACCTCGTACTCTTCTTCCGCGTCACCTCGGTGTTCCTGCTGCTCTTCGCCGTTCAGCTTCTTATCTATGCGTTCCATGAGGCGACCGAGGGCAACCTGCTACCGGGCCTCGACAACGCGTACTGGCACCTCGCCACGGAGCCCTATGGGCCCGAAGGCGAATACGGCGCGATGCTGACGTACGCCCTCGTACTCGTGCCCGCAGCTTGGCTCGCCATATCCGCTTTCAAGGTGCGCTCACTCAAGGTCCGCTCGACGACGCACCTGAACTGATTTACTGACGCCAGCCACCGGCGGCTCAGCGCTGGAAGCCAGCCCTTTCAATCACTCCAAAGGAGGCTGGCTTTGTTGTTCCACAAGATGTGGTTTGCCGTATTGATGATGATGTCGCTCGCCCGGGTGGCAGTCGCAGGCGACTCGCCGTTTGGCTACATCTACACGACCGATACGCATCAGAAGGGCAAACGCGAATTCGAGCAGTGGGTCACGCAGCGTCATGGGCAGTCGCAAGGCGATTTCGACCTGTGGCAGTTTCGCTCCGAGATCGAATACGGCGTGACCGACCGCCTGCAGACATCGGTCTACCTCAACTACGGCAGCGTCAATGCCTTCCATAACCGGCCGGACGGCACCACGGGATCCGGCGCGTTCGTGCCCGACGATGTCGATCCCGACGCGCGTTACCAGAAACGCTTCTTCGAATCGATTTCCAATGAATGGATCTACCGGCTGCTCAGCCCCTATAAGGATGTGATCGGGCTCGCGCTCTACATCGAGCCGAGCTGGGGGCCGGACAAGCGCGAGCTCGAGGGCAAGGTGATCGTGCAGAAGAACTTCCCCGATGACCGCCTGGTCTGGGCCGCCAACTTCTCGCTGGCCGCGGAAAGCGAGCGCTTCCACGGCGAATGGGAGCGCGAGGGGGAGCTCGAGTTCACCGCCGGGCTTGCCTATCAGTTCGCGCCGCGCTGGCACGCTGGCGCCGAGTACCGGTA
>JAFARH010000325.1 GCA_019245555.1 Betaproteobacteria bacterium | reverse complement strand
TACTCGATCGGCGACCTGTCCACGGTCTGGCTGATCGCCAACGTGCGCGAGACCGATGCCCGCCTGGTCCAGATCGGCCAGGCAGTGAATGTGCGCGTCCTTGCCTACCCGGGCCGCGTCTTCAACGCCCACATCACCTGGATCGCGCCCTCGATCGATCCCGCGACGCGGCGCCTACCGGTGCGCGCGGAGGTAGACAACACGGACGGCGCGCTTAAACCGCAGATGTTCGCAAACTTCAGCATCTACACCGGCAGCGACATTGCGGCGCCTGCGATACCGCAGAGCGCGGTGATCTACGAGGGCGACAAGGCGCACGTGTGGGTCGCGCTCGACGATGGCACGGTCGCCTCGCGCAGCATCAAGATCGGCCATACCAACGACACACTGGTTGAAGTCACCGAGGGTTTGAAGGCCGGCGAGAAGATCATTACCAGCGGCACCCTCTTCATCGACCGCGCGGCGCAGGTCAAGGACTAGATGAACAGGGTCATTGCGTTCGCGCTGCGCCAGCGGCTGCTGATCGTCGTCCTCCTTTTCGCCGTGATGGCGGCGGGCCTAGTCAGCTTCCTCAAGCTGAACATCGAGGCCTATCCGGATCCGGTGCCGCCGCTCGTCGATATCGTGACGCAGAGCCCGGGGCAATCGGCCGAGGAGATGGAGCGCTACATCACCATCCCGATCGAGGTGGCGATGGCGGGTATCCCGAACGTCAAGACCATCCGCACCATCTCGCTCTTCGGCCTCTCCGACGTGAAGGTGCAGTTCACCTACGACTTCACCTACTACGAGGCCGAGCAGTTCGTCATCAACCGGCTCTCCCAGATGGCGAGCCTGCAGAACGGCGCGCAACCCACCATCTCTCCGGTGAGCCCCACCGGGGAGATCTACCGCTACCGCGTGACCGGCCCCGCGGGCTTCTCGGTGACCGATCTGAAGACCATCCAGGACTGGATCCTCGAGCGGCGCTTCAAGGCGGTGCCGGGCGTGATCGACGTGAATGCCTGGGGCGGCAAGAGCAAGACCTACGAAGTGACGCTCGACCTGAAGAAGGTCACCCATTACGGCCTCACCGTGCCGCAAATCCTCCAGGTGCTGAACAACAGCAACATCAACGTCGGTGGCCAGACGGTGAACTTCGGGCCGCAGGCCGCGGTGGTGCGCGGCATTGGCCAGATCCATTCGCTCGCCGACATCCGCGACACCACGCTCACCGCGCCGAACGGTTCGCCGGTGCTGCTCTCGGACGTCGCCGACATCACGGTCGGCAACAAGCCGCGCCTTGGCATCGCCGGACAGGATGACGACGACGACGTAGTCGAAGGCATCGTCCTCATGCGACGCGGCCAGGAAAGCCAGCCGACCCTGCAGGGCGTCAAGGCGGAGATCGAAAAGATCAATAACACCGGCATTCTGCCGCCCGGCGTACGCATCCAGAAGATCTACGATCGCACCGACCTCATCAACGTAACCACCAGCACCGTGCTCCACAACATGGTGATGGGGATTCTGCTCATCTTCCTTGTCCAGTGGATCTTCCTCGGCAACCTGAAGAGCGCGCTCATCGTCGCCACTACGATCCCGTTCGCGCTTTTCTTTGCCGTCGCAATACTCGTGCTGCGAGGAGAGTCGGCCAACCTGCTCTCGGTCGGCGCGATCGACTTCGGGTTGATCGTCGACGCGAGCGTGATCATGGTGGAGAACATCTACCGCCACCTCTCGGAGCCCAAGGAGAAGTGGCGCGAGGGACCGCACGGCCTCGAGCATGCGAGCCTCGTCCTCGGCCTGCACCGCAAGCTGAACCGCATCGCGGTGGCCGCCGCCGAGGTGAATGGGCCGATCTTCTTCTCGGCGGCGATCATCATCGCGGGCTTCGTGCCCCTCTTCACGATGTCCGGCATCGAGGGCCACATCTTCGGGCCCATGGCGAAGACCTACGCCTACGCGATCCTCGGCGGCATGATCGCCACGTTCACCGTGTCGCCAGCGCTGAGCGCCCTTCTGCTGGACGAGAAGGTGGAGGAAGTCGAGACCGTCATCGTCCGCTCGCTGCGCAAGGCCTATGCACCGCTCCTCGACTTTGCGCTCGCCAACCGCATCCTCGCCCTCGGCTTCGGTGCGCTGGCATTTGCGGTTGCCGCGGCCATGGTTCCGGCGCTCGGACTCGAGTTCCTGCCGAAGCTCGAGGAAGGCAATCTCTGGATCCGCGCCACCATGCCGCCCTCGATCTCGCTCGAAGAAGCGAACGAGCACGTCAACAAGATGCGCCGGATCATCAAGAGCTTCCCCGAGGCCGTGACCGTGATCTCGCAGAACGGGCGGCCCGACGACGGGACCGACGCGACCGGGTTCTTCAACGGGGAGTTCTACGTCCCTCTGAAGCCGAAGAGCGAGTGGCGCAGCGGCGTCGACAAGGACAAGCTCACCGAGCAGGTGAATGCCGCGCTGGAAGCGCAGTTTCCCGGCGTCGAGTTCAACTTCTCGCAGAACATCCAGGACAATGTCGAGGAAGCGGCCTCGGGTGTGAAGGGCGAGAACTCGATCAAGCTCTACGGCAACGATCTCAAGACCCTCGAGCAGAAAGCGGGCGAGATCCGCGACGTGATGCGCACGGTGCCCGGCATCGCCGACCTCGCGGTGCTGAACTCGCTCGGCCAGCCGACGGTACGCATCGACATTGACCGCGCCAGGGCCGCGCGCTACGGCCTCGCAGCCGGCGACATCAATGCCACGGTCGCCACGGCGATCGGCGGCCAGGCTGCGGGCAATCTCTACGAGGAAGGCAGCGACCGCAACTTCCCGATGGTCGTGCGCCTTGCGCCCGAGTACCGGTCGAGCCTCGATGCTATCCGCCGTATTACCGTGGGGGCCCAAGGGCCGAATGGCACGGTGGTCCAGGTCCCCCTTAGCCAGGTGGCGGATATCCGCCTCGAGTCCGGCGCTTCGTTCATCTACCGCGAGCAGCAGCAGCGCTACATCCCGATCAAGTTCAGCGTGCGCGGCCGCGATCTCGGCAGCGCCGTGCTGGAGGCGCAGGACAAGGTGGCCCAGCAGGTCCAGCTGCCCGGCAACTATCGCCTCGAATGGGTCGGCGAGTTCGGCAATCTCAAGGACGCGGCACAGCGGCTCGCGGTGGCCGTGCCCCTGAGCCTGCTGCTCATATGCGCGCTGCTCTACTTCCACTTCAACTCCCTCATTGACATGCTGCTCGCAGCGAGCGTGATGCCGATGGCGCTCATCGGCGGCATCTTTGCCCTGTACCTGACCGGCACGCCCTTCAGCGTTTCGGCGGCGATCGGATTCGTCGCGCTTTTCGGCATTGCGGCGATGGACGGGATCATCGTCATCTCGTACTACAACCAGCTCTTGCGTGATGGGCACGAGCGCGCGCAGGCGACCCGGCAGGCATGTGAGGTGCAGATGCGCCCGGTGATCATGACCTGCATCGCCGCGGGCGTCGGTCTCCTGCCGGCTGCCGTGTCGACCGGTATCGGTGCCCAGGTGCAGCGTCCGCTCGCCCTGGTGGTGGTCGGTGGCGTGCTGCTCGCGCCGGTCTTCATCCTCGTGGTGCTACCCGCGCTCATCGGCGTTGTCTCGAAACGCGCCACGATTCCTTCGCCGGAGGGTGCTCCCGCGTGAGGTTGGCAGTCCTCTTCTTGTTGCTCCTTGCCGGCTGCGCCGTCGGCCCGGATTTCCAGAAGCCGGCGCCGCCGCCGGTCGACCGGTATACGCCCGAGCCGCTCGCCGCCGAAAGCGTCGCGGCCGAGACCACCGGCGGCGCCATGCAGCGCTTCGTCACCGGCATGGACATCCCGGCGCAGTGGTGGACGCTCTTCGGATCGCCGGCGCTCAACTCGCTCGTCGAGCAGGCGCTCAAGAACAACCCCAACATCCAATCCGCGCAGGCCGCGCTGCGAGTTGCGGAGGAAAACTATCTCGCGCAGCGCGGGGCATACTTCCCTTCGGTCCAGGCGAACCTTAACCCTACCCGGCAGAAGATCGCGAACGACGTCAGCTCGCCGCTCAACTCCGGCGCCTCGCTCTTCAGCCTGCATACCGCCCAGCTGAGTGTCGCCTACTCGCCGGACGTCTTCGGCGGTGTACGGCGCGCCGTGGAAAACACGCAAGCGCTGGCGGATGCCCAGCGCTTCGAGCTCGAGGCCACCTATCTCACGCTGACCTCCAACGTCGTGGCGGCCGCGTTGCAGGAGGCGGCGTTGCGCGCCCAGGTATCGGCGACCGAGGAGATCGTGAAGCTCCTCTCCGAGCAGGTCGCGCTGATGCAGAAGCAGCTCGAGCTCGGTGCGATCGCAGAAGCCAACGTCATCCAGCAACGCGTGGTATTGGCGCAGGCGCAGGCGAGCCTTGCCCCGCTGCAGAAACAGCTCGCGCAACAGCGCAACCTGCTGACGGCGCTTTCCGGCGCCTATCCCAGCAACGAGGTCTCACAGAAATTCGAGTTCTCCAAGCTGGCGTTGCCAGTCGAGCTGCCCGTCAGCCTGCCCTAAAAGCTGGTCCTGCAGCGACCAGACGTGCGCGCGGCCGACGCCCA
>JAFARH010000292.1 GCA_019245555.1 Betaproteobacteria bacterium | reverse complement strand
TTCCAGCAGGCCGACGGCTCGACTTCGCGGAAGTACGGCGGCACGGGCCTCGGCCTTGCCATCTCGCGCGAGCTCTCCAAGCTGCTCGGCGGCGAGATCCGACTGGTCAGCGCGCCGGGCGCCGGCTCCGTCTTCACGCTGTACCTGCCGCTCACCTACACGCCGATGCGCTCGCCGCGTCCGCGTCCGGTCGTGGCCGAAGTACCCCAGGTGCCAGCTTCGGTGGTCGAGCAGATCGAGGCAGTATCGCCGCCGGTGGTGGAGGAAGAGGCGTCGGTCTTCATCAACGAGGCGAGCGATGACCGCGACGACATCCAACCGGGAGACCGGGTACTGCTGATCGTCGAGAACGACCTCGGCTTCGCGAAGATCCTCCTGGAAGCCGCACGCCAGAAGGGCTTCAAGGGTGTGGTGTCGACCACCGGGGCGGCGGCGCTTGCGATGATCCGCGAGTACCAGCCGGCGGTGATGACGCTCGATATCTACCTGCCGGACATGCAGGGCTGGCGGGTGCTCGAGCGGCTGAAGTCCGACCTCGCGACGCGCCACATTCCGGTTTGCGTGGTCTCAACGGACGACGCGCGCGATCGAGCGCTCAATTCCGGCGCGCTCGGCTTCATCGCGAAGCCCCTGACTTCGCTTGATCTCGTCGACCAGGCGATCGACCAGCTGAAGGAATTCGTCTCGCGCAACACACGGCAGGTTCTTCTCATGCTGCCCGAAGGCGCCAACCGTACCGAAGTCGTAGAGCGCCTGGGCGCAGCCGACATCGGCATGCTGGTGGCGTGGTCGCGCGACGAGGCAGCGAAGATCATCAAGTCGCAGCAGATCGACTGCCTCGTCGTGGACGAAGCGATCCAGGACCTCAAGCCGCGCGACATCCTCGAGGCGCTGGAGCAGAAGCCGGTGATGCGCCTGCTGCCGGTCGTGTTCTTTGGCGCCAAGGGCGAGCAGATGCTCTCGACCTGGCGCGCCTCCGATGGCACCTTCGCGCTGCGCGAGGCACGCACCACCGAGCGACTCCTCGACTACATCTACTTCTTCGTGCACCGGAGCACCGCTTCGATGTCGGAAGAAGAGCGCAAGGCGCTCGAGGATCTCCACAGCTCGCACCGCGTGCTGGAGCGCAAGCGCGCGCTGCTGGTGGACGACGACATGCGGAACATCTTCGCGCTCGCCACGGTGCTCGACGAGGAAGGCATGCAGGTCGTGTCGGCCAATAACGGGCGCGAGGCGATCGAGATCGTCAAGCGCGACCCCGACATCGATATCGTCCTGATGGACATCATGATGCCAGAGATGGACGGCATCACCACCATCAAGGAGATCCGGAAACTGGAGCGCGGCAGTGACCTGCCGATCATCGCGGTCACGGCGAAAGCCATGAAGGGCGACCGCGAGAAGTGCATCGCCGCCGGCGCCTGGGATTACCTCTCCAAGCCGGTCGACCGCGTGCACATGCTCTCGGTCCTCCGCGGATGGCTGCATCGCTAACTAAATGGGGTCAGATCAAGTTTTTTAATGTGGATCTGACCCCCTTTTAGGTTCAGGGAGAGATGGAAGAAAAAGCAAACATCCTCGTCGTCGACGACCTGCCCGAGAAGCTGCTCGTCTTCACGAGCATCCTCGAGGAGCTGGGGCAGAACCTTGTCACCGTGCGTTCGGGCGGCGAAGCGCTGAAGGAGGTGCTCGCGCGCGAATTCGCGGTGATCCTGCTCGACGTCAACATGCCGGACATCGACGGCCTGGAGACCGGGCGCCTCATCCGCCAGTACAAGAAGTCGGCGCACACGCCGATCATCTTCATCACCGCCTACGCGGACGAGATGCAGACTGCGCAGGGCTACTCGCTCGGTGCGGTCGACTACATCCTCTCGCCCGTGCGCCCCGATGTGCTGCGAAGCAAGGTGAAGGTCTTCGTCGAGCTCTACCAGATGCAGCAGCGCACGCGCGCCATGGCCGAGGCCGAGGTGGCGCGGGCGTCGGCGGAAGAGGCGAGGCGGCGTGCGAACTTCCTCGCGCATGCGAGCCATGAGCTGGGCGCCTCGCTCGACCTCGAGCAGGGCATGAGGCGGCTCCTCGATCTGGTCGTACCGCACGTCTGCGATGCCGCGGCGGTCACCGTCGAGAAAGAACCCGGCAAGCTGGATACGGCGAGCGCGCCGGCCAGCGATTTCGCGCCGGCGCCGCTCAAGTCGGCCATGCAGGTCGTGATGCGCGATCACGAAGTGCTGGAGATCCCGGACGAGGCGGGGCTCGCGACGACGCTCTGCTATCCCTTGCAGGTCGGCGATCGGGTGATCGGCGCCTTCGCGCTTGGCTATACCGGACGCCAGCCCCGCGACCGCGACATGCTGGAGGAGGTCGCCGGCCGTGCGGCCATCGCCCTGGACAATGCGCGCCTGTACAGGACGCTCAAGCGCGAGATCACGCGCTCCAAGCAAGCGGAAGAAAACCTGCAGGACGCGAACCGCCGCAAGGACGAATTCCTGGCCATGCTCTCGCACGAGCTGCGGAATCCACTCGCGCCTATAAGGAACGCGGTGGAGCTCATGCGGCGCGTCGGCTCCACCGAGCAGCGCCTCGTCATGTCCCGCGACGTGATCGACCGGCAGGTGACGCAGCTCACGCGCCTGGTGGACGAGCTGCTCGATGTGTCGCGCATCAGCCAGGGCAAGATCCAGCTGAAGAAGGAGCCGGTCGAGCTCGCCAAGATCATCGCGCATAGCGTGGAAACCGCTCGGCCGATGATCGACCAGCGCGACCAGCGCCTCTCGCTCGAGGTGAGCGCGCGGCCGGTCTGGCTGCAGGGCGACTTCGCGCGGCTCTCGCAGGCCGTATCCAACCTCCTGAACAACGCGAGCAAATACACGCCCGAAGGCGGTCGCATACGGCTCATCGCGAGCGCGAACGAGGGTGTGGCGACGATCACCGTCGAGGACAACGGCAGCGGCATCGAGCCCGAGCTCCTTCCGAAGATATTCGAGCTCTTCGTGCAGGGTGAGCGCGGCCTCGATCGCGCGCAGGGCGGCCTGGGCATCGGCCTTACGCTCGTCAAGCGCCTGGTCGAGCTGCACCAGGGCCAGGTGGAAGCGCACAGTGACGGCATCGGCAACGGCGCGCGCTTCAAGATCATGCTGCCTTCGATCAGCGCGGTGCGGCAGCCGGAGCTCGCCGCGGCTCCGCCGTCGGCGCTCGCAGGCCAGGAGATCTACGGCCGGCGCGTGCTCGTCGTGGACGACAACGTCGATGCCGCGGAAAGCACGGCGGCGTTCCTGCGCCTCGAGGGCCACGAGGTGAAGACCGTCAGCGATGGAGCCGAGGCGCTCGCCTCGGTGCGGGTCTTCGCGCCGCACGTCGTGGTGCTCGACATCGGTCTTCCGGGGCTCGACGGCTACGCGGTTGCGCGCCGCCTGAGAGACCAGGGCGACACGAGCCACGCGCTCCTCATCGCCATGACGGGGTATGGACAGAAAGACGACCGGCAGAAGGCGACCGACGCCGGCTTCGACTACTTCTTCGTCAAGCCGACCGACCCGACCCAGCTGCAGCACGCCATCGAGCGCGGCCGGCCGCATCACGAATCCGCGAGCTCGCACACCAAGTCCTCATGACCGCCAAGCTCAGCGTGGTGGGGGCGAGCGGGAAGGCCGCACGGTTCCGCATCCTGATTGCGGACGACGAGCGCGACACCGCCTCGATGCTTGCCGCGATCCTGAAAGACGAAGGGCACGAGACCCACGTCGTATTACGCGGCGATGAAGTGCTCGAAATCGATCGCCTGGTGCGGCCCGACGTCGTGATCCTCGACGTCAACATGCCCGGCATGAGCGGCTTCGCCGTGGCGCGTGAAATACGCACGCGCCGCGGCAGCATGGCGCCGCTGCTCATCGCCATCTCCGGCAAGTGGACGCGCAAGGAAGATCAACAACTTGGCGAGACCGCCGGCTTCGATCACTATCTGCTGAAGCCCTGCGAGCCCGCCGAGATCATTCGCATCCTCAAAGCCTTCCAGTCCTCCACGGCGTCGAACAAAAGCGCCGCGTCGTAGAAAGCTTTCGACGTCGCGTTCCGACGCCGTTTGACGAAACGGCGCGAAGCGCAGCGATTTTTCTTCGTCCGCCGATTTGCACAATGGCGTCCCGGCGTAACAACAAAATCCATCGTCATGTCGATCAACGTGCCGCGCTGGCGCTTTACGCAATTGATGATTCAGGACGCTCCGGACTGGAAGGGCGTCTATGTTCTGTGGTCCCGGGGCGTGCCGCTCGCCGTGGGACATGCACGTGGCGGCGACGACTCCATCCGCTCGCGCCTGCTTGCGCACTATTCGCGCGCCGCGTCGGCCGGCATGGCCAACGTGACGCACTATTCGTGGGAAATCTGCAGCGATCCCCTGAAGCGGGAGGCGGAGCTCGTCGAAGAGCTCGGCCTGGCGCGGCGGGCGCCCGTCGAGCAGCGCGACACCTCGCCTTCAGAGAAAGCCGCATGGATCGCACGCGAGTCCTCGTAGTCGACGACCACGCCGACTTGCGCTCGTCGCTGAAGGAGCTTCTCGAGCTCCTCGGCTACGAGGTCGAGACGGCGCGCGACGGGGCGGCGGCGCTTGCCCTGCAGGACGCGAAGGCCGTGGCCATCGTGATCACCGACATCTTCATGCCGGGCACCGAGGGCATGGAGACCATAGCTAAGTTCAAAGATCGCTGGCCGAAAGTGCGCGTAATCGCCATGTCCGGCGGCGGCGAGGTGGCAAAGAAGAGCTATCTCCAGGACGCGCTGCACATCGGTGCCGACGCGATTTTGACCAAGCCTTTCACGTTGCAAACGCTGCGCAATGCTCTCTCGCCCGGAGAAATGATCGATTGAGCGCCGTCGCTTTTCGACTACACGGAACGCCTCGGGCTTACGACGCGCCGCTTCGATAGGCGGCGCTAAACGCGGAAAAAAGCCGTCCGTATAGTCCGCCCTGCTTAGGGACATGAAAAAGAAGCCGGACCACCGCAGCGCGAAGCGCACGCCGACCTATGTCGTCGGCATCGGCGCTTCTGCCGGCGGCCTTGAAGCGCTGCGCGCGCTCTTCGGCTCGCTCAAGGTGGCGCCGCGCAATATGTCCTTCGTCGTCGTGCAGCACCTCGCGCCGCTCCACAGGAGCCGTCTGGTCGAGCTGATTGCGAGCACGACCCGCCTTTCGGTCGCGGAAGTGCGCGACGGCATGGCGCCCGAGCGCGGCGTCATCCACATCACGCCGCCCAACGCCAACCTGATCGTCGACGGCGGCAGGCTCCGCCTCAAGGGCACGGGCGTCGGGCCGAAGCCTTCGGTCGACACCTTCTTCCGCTCGCTCGCGCAGGACTTCGGTCCGCGCGCCGTGGGCATCGTGCTCTCGGGCTCAGGCTCCGACGGCGCCGCCGGCATCAAGTCGATTCGAGAAGCGGGCGGGGTCACGCTCGCGCAGCGCCCGGAATCGGCGAAGTACGACAGCATGCCCAAAGCCGCGATCCACACGGCGGCGGTGGACGCGATCATGCCGCCCGAAGAAATGGCGCGCGAGCTGGTGCGCATCGCGTCGCACCGGCCGGGCAAGCGCCCGCGCCCTGCAGCCGGGCGCGGCGATGCGTACGAGAACATCATGCGCATCCTCGAGCGCCAGGTCGGCGTCGACTTCTTCAAGTACAAGCAGAGCACGATCCGCCGCCGCCTCGAGCGCCGCCTGATTGCGACCGGCTGCACCACGCTCGACGAATACGCTCGTTACCTCGAGCGCACGCAGGGCGAGGCGCAGAACCTGCTGCAGAACATCCTCATCTCGGTGACTTCGTTCTTCCGCGACGCCGAGGCCTTCAAGGCGCTCGGCCAGCACGTGCAGGAGAAGATCCGGGTGAAGCGCGACGCTCAGCACTACCGTTGCTGGGTTGCGGGCTGCGCCACCGGCGAAGAGGCCTTCTCGCTCGCAATCCTCCTTTCCGAAGCCATCGAGCGCGCGAAGAGCAGCCTGCGCCTGCATATCTTCGCCACCGACCTCGACGAGCACGCGCTCGCCTTCGCGCGCCGCGCGACGTATCCGGCAGCAAGCCTGGTGGGCCTGCCAGCCAGGCTGATCGACAAGTACTTCCAGCCGCTCGAAGACGGCACCTACCAGGTGCGCACGTCGCTGCGCGACACCGTGGTGTTTGCCCGGCACAACGCGACCGAGGATCCGCCGTTCCTCAATCTCGACCTCGTCTCCTGCCGGAATGTCCTCATCTATTTCAACGGCAAGCTGCAGGAGAAGCTCTTCCAGACCTTCGAGTATGCCCTCGGCCGCGGCGGCATCCTCTTCCTCGGCAAGTCGGAGGCCATCCCGCACGGCTCGAGCGCTTTCCGCCTGATCGGCCGGCGCCAGAAGATCTTCGAGCGGCTCGCCACGCGCGGCGACGTGCCGAGCACGAGCCGCCGCGAGGCGATTCGCGAGAGCGCCTTCATCAACCGCGCGAAGGAGCTCGGCCAGGCGCTCGATCTCTTCAATTCCGTGGTCGCCGGGCTCGCGCCCGATTCGATCGTCATCGACAGCCAGCTCTACATCAAGCATATCTACGGCTCGGCGGGCGAGCTCCTGATGCACCCGCCCGGGCAAGCAACGCAGAACATCGCGAAGCTCCTGCCACCCGAGCTCGGCGCCGAGATGCTGGCGCTCGTCCACAAGTCGGACAAGACCGGACGCAGCGCCGGCGGCCGGCGACACGAGTTCAAGCTGAAGAACCAACTGCGGGCGGTGGAGATCACCGTAGTGCCGCTCCCTTCTGCAGCGGAGAAGGACTTCCTCGTCTGCTTCCATTCCTACGGGATCGAGTCGAAGCGGAAGAGCCGCAAGCACCGCGATACGAGCGGCATGGCGCCTGCCGAGCAGGTGTCGCGCCTGCAGTCCGAGCTGGCCGAAGTGCGCGAGCACCTGCAAACGGTGATGGAAGAGCACGAGACCGCGAACGAGGAAGCGCAGTCGCTGAACGAGGAGCTGCAGTCCTCCAACGAGGAGCTGCAATCGGCGAACGAGGAGCTCGAGACGACCAACGAGGAGCTGCAGTCCTCGAACGAGGAGCTCACCACGGTCAACGAGGAGCTCAACGTCAAGACCACCGAGCTCCAGTCGATGAACCAGCGGCTGCACGCCATCCAGAACGCGATTACCTATCCGCTGCTCGTCTTCGACCGAGCCAAGCGCCTGTTGAACTTCAACCCGGCGGCGCGCCAGCTCTTCCGGCTGTCCGAGGGCGACATCGGCGGCGAGCTCGGCGAGGCCGGTACCCTCGGCGAGGCGAAGAGCCTGATGCGCCTGATCGAGACGGCGCTCACGCGCAAGAAAGACCCTCGCCTCCAGCTCGAGCACGCCGAGCGTTCCTTCGAGGTGCAGATCCAGCTCTTCCGCAACGTGCGTGGCGGCGTGGAAGGCGGTGTGGCCAGCCTCGTGGACAACACCGACATCACGCGTGCGCTGGCCGAGAACCGGACCAATCGCGAGCGTCTTTCCAGCATCCTCGAGGCGACGCCGGCGATCGTCACCATGAAGGACCTCGGCGGCAGCTACATCTACGCCAACCGCCGCTTCTGCGACATGCTGCACACCAGGCCCGAGTCGGTGATCGGCCATACCGACGAGGAGCTCTTCGGCAAGGACGTCGCAGCGGAGCTGCGCGAGCACGACCTCGAGGTGGTAAAGCGCAAGAAAGCCACCGAGGTCACGGAGCACTACCTGCTCGACGGCAAGGGCCGTGTGTGGAGCTCGTCCAAGTTCCCGCTCTTCGACGCGAAGCGCCGCGTGCAGTCGGTCTGCGCGGTATCGCTGGACATGACCGACCGCATCGCCTACGAGCAGCAGCTCGAGCTCTTCAAGCGTGCCTTCTCGGCGTCCAACCAGGGGGTGCTGATTCTGGAGCCCGAGGTTGGCAAATCGGGCAAGGACCTGCGCGTCGCCTTTGCTTCGGATGCGATCGGGGCGCTTGCTGAATCGACGCCCTCGAAACTCTCCGGTCTTGGCCTCCAGGATGTGCTCGAGCAGCTCGCGCTGCCTGCCCAGGCCCCGGACGGTGCGCACATCGCCTCGCAAATCGGGTCCCAGGCCGAGTGCGTCTTCGTCCTGCCGAGCGATCGCGGCGGCGATGCGCGGCGCTGGCTCGAGGTGCGCAGCTGCAAGTTCGATCCCGGCCGCGTGGTCCTCACGTTCGTCGACGTCACCCAGCGGGTGCGCGACCAGCGCACCATCGAGCTGCAGCAGGAAGAGCTCGGGCGCATCACGCGCTTCTCGGCGCTCTCCGAGATTGCCGCCGGCATCGCACACGAGGTCAACACGCCGCTCAGCGTGATCATGGCGAAGGCCGACATCCTGCGAGCAAAGGCGAGCGCTGCAGCGGTCGAGCCGGGCGATGCGAACGTGATCGCGATGGACATCGCCAAGATGGCGAAGAACGTGTCCGACATCGTGCATGGGCTCGCGACCGTGGCGACCAGCAAGTCCAATCGCCTCGAGAAGGCCGATCTCAAGCGCGTCATCGCCGATGCGGCGAAGCTCTGTGAGCCGCGCGCCCACCGCATCAATGCCGACCTGAAGCTCGACCTGGCGGAGGGAGAAGTCCCGGTCGAGTGCTACCCGGTTCAGATCCTGCAGATCGTGATCAACCTGATCAACAACGCGATCGACGCGGTGGCGGAGCGCCGCGACAAATGGGTGCGTGTGAAGCTGCGGACGACGCCGCACGAGGCGCAGGTAACGGTCACCGATAGCGGCCCCGGCATCTCGTCGGGCCTCGCGGAAAAGATCTTCACGCCGTTCTTCACCACCAAGAAGGACCGCGACGGCACCGGCATCGGGCTTTCGCTCTCGCGCTCGATCGCGCGGCGGCACCACGGCGAGCTCACGCTCGACATGCACGCGGCGAATACCTCGTTCCGCGTCGTCCTGCCGCGCAAGCAACCGGATCGCCGCGTGGTCGTGCTCGACTCGCGCGTCGAACCCAGCATCGCCTATACCAAGCCGAAGGCAGCCGGGCTGAATGAAGCTCGTCCTGGTCGACGATAACGCCGACTTTGTAATCAGCATGCGCATGCTCCTCGAGATGCGCGGCTACGACGTGAAGGTGTATCTCACGGCGCAGGAGTTCCTCCAGGATGTCGCGAGCCTCGATGAGGACGACCTCCTCATCACCGATTACTACCTGCCGGACCTGAATGGCATCGAGGTGGTGCGGCGGGCGCGGGCGCGGCGTCCCGGGCTGCGAGCCATCCTTTTGACAGGCTCGCGCGAAGACAGCGTCGTGCGCGCGGCGCGCTCGATCCGCGACTGCCGGGTCGAGTAC
>JAFARH010000286.1 GCA_019245555.1 Betaproteobacteria bacterium | reverse complement strand
GCCTTCACCACATCGGCTGCCGCCTTGTGATGGCCAAGGTGCTCCAGCATCAGCGCGCCGGACCAGATGGTGGCGAGTGGGTTGGCGATTTTCTTGCCGGCGATATCTGGCGCGGAGCCGTGCACGGGCTCGAAGATGGAAGGCGCGGTGCGCTCGGGGTTGATGTTGCCGGAAGCCGCAATGCCGATGGTCCCCGCGGTGGCGGGGCCGAGGTCGGAGATGATGTCGCCGAAAAGGTTAGAGGCCACGATCACGTCGAAGCGATCCGGGTTCAGCACCATTTGGATGGTGAGGCCGTCGATGTGATACCAGCTCGTGCGCACATCGGGGTAGCTCTTGCTCATCGCGGCAAACCGCTCGTCCCAGTACGGCATGGTGATCGAGATTCCATTGGACTTGGTTGCCGACGTCACATGCTTCTTCCGGGTACGCGCCAGCTCGAACGCGTACTTCATGATGCGATCGGTGCCTTTGCGCGAGAAGACGGAAAGTTGCGTGACCATCTCGCGGTCCGTGCCTTCATAGACGCGCCCGCCGACACCGCCGTATTCGCCTTCGGTGTTTTCGCGGATCACGTAGTAGTCGATGTCGCCAGACTTCCGGCCAACGAGCGGGCAGGGCATGCCCTTGAAAAGCCGCACCGGCCGCAAGTTCACGTAGAGGTCGAAGATGCGTCGGAAATCGATGAGCAGTCCCCAGACCGAAATGTGATCGGGCACGCGTTTTGGATCGCCCACCGCACCGAAAAAGATCGCGTCGAACTTGCGCAGGATGTCGGGCGCGTCGTCCGGCCGCATCTTGCCGTGCTTCATGTAGTAGTCACAGCTCCAATCGAACTCCGTCCAGTTGAGACGGATGCCGTGCTTGGCGGCGACGGCCTCGAGAACGCGCGCGCCCTCCGGAATCACTTCGCGGCCGATTCCGTCGCCGGGGATGACTGCTATGCGATGTTCTTTCATAGGGCGGCCAGTATATAGAATCAGCCATGCGGTTTGCGGCCTTCGAGACATCGAGCGAGTGGTGCTCGGTCGCGCTTTCGATCGACGGCGACATCGCCGCGGTCGAGCGACGCGCCGGCCATCGACACTCCGAGCTGGCTCTGCCGATGCTCGAACAGTTACTCGCGGGCGCCGGGTTGAAGCCCGCAGATCTGCAGGCCGTCGCATTTGGTGCCGGCCCAGGATCTTTCACTGGTCTACGCATTGCTTGCGGTCTAGCGCAGGGCCTGGCGCTAGCGCGCGACTTGCCGGTGATCGGGATCTCGTCGCTGGAAGCTATCGCACAGGAATCCGGTGGGTCGCGCGTCGTGGCGTGCATCGATGCGCGGATGCGCGAAGTGTATTATTCGGCGCTCGAAAAGCATGTCGATCATTGGCACGAGGTCATCGCGGCGCAATGCATCCCGCCGGAGAATGCGCCGGAGCCGCCGGGCGGAGACTGGATTGGCGTCGGAAACGGTTTTGCGGTTTACGGCAGTCTGGGCATGAAAAAAGTATTACCGGAAGTCCATCCCACCGCGCTGGCGGTTGCACACCTCGCGGCGCCGCGCCTTGCTGCGGGCGAGGGAGTCGATGCCGCCCAGGCGACGCCGATTTACGTGCGCGACAAGGTCGCCTTCACGAAGGCGGAGCTCGCCAACCGATGAGCGCCGTACTCAAGGACAATCCCGAGCTCGACCGCATGACGGAGGAAGACCTCCCGGAAGTGCTGGCGATCGAGCGGAAGATCTACACGCATCCCTGGAGCGAGACCAATTTCTCCGATTCGCTGCGCGCCGGTTATGACTGCCGCACCTGGCGGCTCAACGGCGATCTCATCGGCTACTTCATCCTGATGGTGGCGGCAGGCGAGGCGCATCTCCTGAACCTCTCCATCGCCGAGCCGCACCAACGGCGCGGCCATGGCGCGGTACTATTGACCGAGGCGACTGGCCTTGCGCGGCAGCTCGGTGCAACGAACGTGTTCCTCGAAGTCCGCCCGAGCAACGGCGCAGCGCAAAAGCTCTACACGCGCTTCGGCTTCCGCAAGGTCGCCGTGCGACGCGGCTACTACCCCGCGCACGCCGGCCGCGAAGACGCCCTGGTCTTTTCCCTGGCGCTGTGACGCGCCGGCATGAGGTGCTCGCCGAGATGGGCCTCGCGCCCGTCTGGCGGCTGCGCAACCAGCCTGAGGCTGTCGTCCCCGCGAAGGCGGGGACCCAATGGATGGAGATTAAAGAAGCCGTTCCC
>JAFARH010000048.1 GCA_019245555.1 Betaproteobacteria bacterium | reverse complement strand
GCATCGAGCACGCAGGGCAGGTCGCTCGCGAGTGCTGCGCCGAGAATCGTCTCGGCGCGCTCGCGCTAGCCGAGGCCAGGGCCGACGACGAGTGGGTAGAGATCCTGGCCCAGTGCATCGTCGGCATGACGCAGCATCAGCTCCGGCGCGATGGGTTCGACCGCCAGCGCATCGTCCAGCATCCCCACGTAGACGCGTCCAGCACCGAGCTTCAGCGCCGCGCGCCCCGCGAGAAGCGCTGCGCCGCTCATGCCAGTCGCGCCACCCAGGATGCCGAGCGAGCCCGCCATGCCTTTGTGGAAATTGCGCGGCCGCGGCTTAAGCGCGTTCTGGAAGAGGGCAGGGGAAGCGACCCACGCGCTTTGCCGCTGCGCAGGCACGCCGAGGTCGGCGACGACCACTTCGCCACAATGGTCCGGCCCATCGAGCGTCAGCAAGCCCGGCTTAAGGCCGATGAAGGTGATGGTGTGAGTCGCTCGCACCGCGCGCCCCATCACGCGGCCGCTGTCCGAGTGCAGGCCACTCGGTATGTCGAGCGCGAGTACCGGGCAGCCTTGCCGATTGACGTATTCGACGAGGCGGGCGTAATCGCCCTCGAGGTCGCGAGCGAGGCCGATGCCAAAGAGACCGTCGACGATCAGCGCCCACGGTTTATCGTCCGGTACCTGCGGCTTGTCGGCCAATGTGACCCGGAAGAACTGCTCTTTCAGTCGTGCGGCGACGATTTTCGCGTCACCGCCGTTGTTGCCGGGGCCGGCGAGGACGAGCACGTCTTTCTGCTTGTCCGACGCGAGCCGCGCGGCGAGCTCGGCAGCCGCGGCACCGGCGCGTTCCATGAGCGGCGGTATTACGTTGCCGGCTTCGCGTTCGATGCGGCGGATATCGTCCGTTAGGTATATCGGACTAGGCACGCCAGCATTGTAAGTGCAAGCCCAATGAAAGAATGCGGCGTGCTCGGGCTCCAGCACGATCGGATTCTCATGTACCACGGCACGCCGCGGCGCGACGCGGCGGCGCTCGAGCGGCAATTGCGTCTGGTGCGTCTCGCCTTTCCTGTGGTGCCGCTCGACAACCTCGCAGAGCGTGGCAATGGCCGCGCGCGCGTCGCGCTCACCTTCGATGATGGCCTGCGCAATAACATCGACGTCGCCTATCCAATCCTGCTGAAACTTGGCCTGACGGCGACCTTCTTCGTCTGCCCCGGACTGATAGAACGCGGTCAGTGGCTGTGGAACCACGAGGCTCGCCAGCGATTGCTCTCGCTGGGCAAGCCCGTGGCGAAAGTCGAAGCGGAGATCGAGCGGATGAAGGCGCTCAAGATTGCCGAGCGACGCCGCGTAGAAGACGAGATTCGCGCCGCGACGCCCGGCTTCGAGCCGACCGCCGAGCAGCGCGAGGAATTCGACCTGGCGAGCTGGCACGAGCTGCGGCAACTCGATCCGAAGACGGTCACCATCGGCTCCCACACCATGACGCACCCGATCCTCACCTCGCTCGACGATGCCGAGACCGAGAGCGAGACCCGCGACAGCCGGTTTGCGCTCGAGCAGCGGCTCGATCGAGAGGTATCGATCTTCTGCTATCCGAACGGTGACCTGAACGATGCAGTCGTGGCGAGCGCACGACGCTACTACCGCTCGGCCGTGACCACCGAGGCGGGGCGCCTCGAAGGCGCGGTCGATCCGCATCGCATGCCGCGGTACTCCGCTACACCAGGCTGGAATCGCCGCCTTGCGCGGCGAATGGTGCTCGGCTAGCGCTTGGTCACTCCGAGCAGCACGTCAGGCAGCCACGTGCAAAGGCTCGGGAAGATGGTGATCAGCACCACGCAGAGCACCATCATGAAGAAGAAGGGCAGCGATGCCCATGCCACATAGTTCGAGTCCCGCCCGGTCATCGTCTGCAGCACGAAGATGTTGAAGCCGAGCGGCGGCGTCAGCTCGGCGATCTCGACGAGCAACACGATGAAGATGGAGAACCACACCAGGTCAAAGCCCGCTTTCTCGACCATCGGGATCACTACCGACGTCGTGAGCACGATCATCGACACCCCGTCGAGCGCCGTACCAAGCACTATGTAGATGAACGCGAGGATCGCGATCAGGCCATAGGGGTTGGGGTTCAACGACGCCACCCACTCGGCCAGCACTCGCGGGATGCCGGTGAACGCCATGCACGAGGAGAGGAAGCTCGCGCCGGCGAGGATGAAGAGGATCATGCAGGAGAGCCGGGTGGCGCCCATCACGCTCGCGTTGAAGGATTGCCAGTTCAGGCCGCCCGACCACCACGCGATGATGATTGCGCCGAGGACGCCATAGGCCGCTGCTTCGGTCGCGGTGGCCCAGCCGATGACCATGACCCAGACGATGAAGACGATGAGCAGGATGCACGGCACGAGCAGCCGGCTTCGATACAGCTTCTCGCGCAGCGTATAGGTGGCATCGGCTTTCGGCGTTTTCTCGGGATTGAGCAGCGCCCAGACGACGATATAGCCGGAGAAAAGCGCGGTGAGGACGATGCCGGGAATGCAGCCGGCAAGAAACACCTTGATGATCGAAACCTCGGCGGCCACGGCGTAGACGACCATGATGATCGACGGCGGCAGCAGGATGCCCAGCGTGCCGGCGGCCGCGAGCGAGCCGAGGCACGTCTTCTCGTCGTAGCCGCGGCGCTTCAGCTCCGGCAGCGCCACCTTCGCGATCGTCGCGCATGTGGCTGCGGAGGAGCCGGAGACGGTGCCGAACACCGCGCAGCCGAGGACGTTCACGTGCATGAGGCGCCCGGGCAGCCAGCCGAGCCACGGGGACAGGCCCTCGAACATCTCTTCCGAAAGCTTCGTGCGAAAGAGGATTTCCCCCATCCAGACGAAGAGCGGGAGCGCGGCGAGCGTCCACGACGCGCTCGAGCCCCAGAACGACTGGAAGAGATTCACATCCGGCGGGGTGTTGGTGAAGAAGTGCAGCCCGACCCAAGCCACCGCCGCGAGCGAGATGCCGATCCACACGCCGCCCGTGAGTAGCAAGAGCAGAAT
Source organism: Betaproteobacteria bacterium (assembly GCA_019245555.1). GTDB lineage: Bacteria > Pseudomonadota > Gammaproteobacteria > Burkholderiales > SG8-39 > SCGC-AG-212-J23. The sequence continues at coordinate 7,821 of JAFARH010000048.1, read as the reverse complement.
GACAAGAAGGACCGCGGCCGATTCGAGCGGTGTCACAGCTTCTCCGAGAAGTCGCCCGCTGCGGCGCGGGCTTCTTCTGCGCGCTGGTAGCTGGGCTTCTCCTTGCGCAGGACGGTGGCCAGCTCATCGATCACGGCGACGAGGAAGATCGCGATGCCGACCACCAGCGAAAGCTGCGGAATCCAGATCGGCGCACGGATAAGGCCCTGCGCGACTTCGTTGAAGACGTAGCTGTCATACACGAACTTCGTGCACGCCCAGAGCATGTAGACCGTAAAAAGGGCCGTGACACCGAGGGCCCAGATTTCGGCGTACCAGCGCGTTCGACCGGACAGGTGATCGAGGAAGACGCCGACCCGGACCAGGTCGCCATTACGGAACGTATGCCCCAGCGCGAGGAAGGCGCACGCGGCGCAGAGCCATGCGACTATGTCGTCGGCGCCCTGGATCGGCAGACCGACCTCGCGACCCGCGGCTTCCGCGAGCATCAGCACGCAGATCGCCACCATGGCGACCGCGGCCGCTACGCCGGCGCCGTCGTAGAGGCGGTCGAGGAACCGCCTCATACCTTATTTTGCTTTATAGGCTTTAAGGATCGCCTGGCCGTCGGCGCCGGCGGATTTTTCCCATTCGCCGGCCATCTGGTCGCCGATCTTGGCCAAGGCGCTGCGCAGCTCGGGGCTCGCGTCCGCGACCGTCATGCCGTTCTTCGCCAGCGTCTCGTCGCCTTCCTTCTCGCGCTCCTTCGACATTTCCCAGCCGCGCGGCTCGGCGGCGGCGGCCGCCTTGAGCAGGCCGTCCTGCGCGTTCTTCGGCAGAGCGCTGAACGCGCGCTGGTTGACGACCACTACGTTCTTCGGATTCCAGGCATTCGTCTTGTAGTAGTTCTTGACGAATTCCCACGCCTTGGTGGCAGTACCGGTCGCCGAGGACGTCACCATGGTGGTCATGGCGCCGGTGGCGAACATCTGCGGCACATCGGTCACCTGCACCTGGAGGCTGGTCGCACCGAGGAGCTCGGCAAGGCGCGAGGTGAGGGGGCTATACGTCCGCATCTTCGCGCCCTTGAGGTCTCCGACCGATTTCAGCGGATCCTTCGTATAGAAGCCTTGCCCCGGCCAGGCCACTGCATAAAGGAGCTTCACGCCGCGGCCTTGCAGCTTCTTCTCGAGCACGGGCTTCTGCGCCTGATAGAACTTCCAGGCGTTGTCATAGCCCGGTGCGACGAAAGGCACGTTGTCGGCGGCAAAAACCGGATCTTCGTTCGCGAACTGGCCGAGTAGGAATTCGGCGATGTTCACCTGGCCGGTCGAGACCGCGCGCAGCACGTCGGCATGCTTGATGAGCGATTGGTTGGAGTGCACGGTGATTTCAAGTGCACCGCCCGTGTCCTTCTTCACATCCTCGGCGAATTGCTTCACGTTGCGCGTGTGGAACTCGCCGTCGGAATAGGGCGTCGGCATGTCCCACTTGGTTTGTGCTGATGCGGCGCCGGCGAACGCAGCAACCGCAACGGCAATGATTGTTCGGCTCATGTCTCCCCCGTCTGAGTTTCTACTATTGGCGTGAAATCTTAGCCTAGTTCTTCTCGCACGATCCGCGCGAGCGCGAGGCTCGCCGTGAGGCCGGGCGACTCGATGCCGAAGAGCTGAACGAGGCCGGGAATGCCGTGCTTCTTCGGGCCCTGGATTTCGAAGTCGGGCGCCGGATCCTTCGGTCCCGCGGTCTTCGGGCGAATGCCGGCATAGCCAGGCGAGAGTGCGCCGTCCGGAAGCCCGGGCCAGTAGCGCCGGATCGCCGCATAGAAGCGCTCTGCGCGCTTCGGATCCACGTCGTAGTTGATGCGGTCCACCCATTCTACGTCGGGGCCGAAGCGTGCCTGTCCGGCCATGTCGAGCGTGACATGCACGCCAAGGCCGCCGGGCTCGGGCACCGGATATACGAGGCGCGAGAAAGGCGAGCGGCGTGTGAGCGAGTAGTAGTTTCCCTTCGCATAGAACTCGCCGGGCGCCATCTCCGCTGGATAGCCTTCGATCGACTTCGCTACCGTCGGCGCGCGCAGGCCGGCGCTATTCACGAGGATCGAGGTCTTCAGCGTCATCTCGCTCGTGTGCAGCACGATGCCGCCGGTGTCGACCTCGCCGCCGAGGACCGGTGTCTTGAGCGCGAGCATCGCACCGTGGTCTTCAGCGTCGCCGAGGTACGCGAGCATCAGCGAATGGCTGTCGATGATGCCGGTCGATGGGGAATGCAGCGCGCCCATGAAGAAAAGCTCGGGCTCCATCCGCGCAACGTGGTCTTTATGGATCCAATCGACGTCGGGGACGCCATTCGCGTGCGCCTTCGCGCGGATGCCCTCCAACTCCTTGAGCTGGGGCTCGCTCGTCGCGACAATCAACTTCCCGCAGCGGCGATGCGGGACGCCGTGGGTGGCGCAGTAGTCGTAGAGCAGATGCTTGCCTTCGACGCAGGCGCGCGCCTTGAGCGAGCCCTTGGGGTAGTAGATGCCAGCGTGGATCACTTCGGAATTGCGCGAGCTGGTATGCGTGCCGATCGCATCCTCGGCGTCGAGGATCACGACTTCGCGCCCGGACATCGCGAGCTCGCGCGCGGTCGCGAGGCCGACGACGCCCGCGCCGACTACTACGGCGTCAACGCGATCCACGTTCGAATTTTCGCTGCTGGTTCAAGCTAGCATTCGATTCTAATGAACCAGCACGTCACGCTAGCGAACTGGCGAGCAGCGCCATTCAGCCGCTGGGGATTCCAGCATGTGCGCGAGCTCATTCCGACCGCCGACATTCCGAACGATCCGGGTCGCGTGCGCGAGTTGCCCGTCGAAAGGCAGTCGATCGACCTCGGGGAGCTGCACGCCGAGACGGACACCGACGGATTTGTCGTTCTTCATCGCGGGCGCGTCGTTGCCGAGCACTACGGCAACGGCATGACGCCCGAGACGCCGCACATCCTGATGTCGGTGTCGAAATCGATGATGGGCCTCCTCTTCGGGTCGCTCGACATCGAAGCCGAGCGTCCGATCACCGATTTCGTTCCGGAGATGCGCGACACCGCATATGCCGGCGCGAGCGTGCGGAACCTGCTCGATATGCGGGCGGGCGTGAAGTTCGAGGAGGACTATCTCGCCACCTCCGGGCCGATCGTGGAATACCGCAAGGCGACGGGCTGGAACGCCCTTGGCCCCGGCGAGGCGGCTGGCGACCTGCACTCGTTCTACAGGGTGCTCACCGAGCGCGACGGCCCGCATGGCGGCCGCTTCCATTACATATCGACGAATAGCGACCTGCTCGGCTGGGTGATCGAGCGGGCGACCGGCCGTCGCTACGCCGAGCTGATGAGCGAGCACGTCTGGAAAGCGATGGGTGCGGAGCGGAGCGCCTATATCACGGTGGATCGCCTCGGCGCGCCGCGCTGCGCGGGAGGTATGTGCGTGACCACCCGCGACCTCGCGCGAGTGGGTCTTTGGATGAGCGAGCATCCTTCCGGCTGGATCGAGGACATCGAGAAAAACGGCGACCGCGCGGCCTGGGACAACGGCAGCTTCGTCGGTTACTTTCCCGGGCAGCACATGCATTACCGCAGCCAGTGGTACGTGCTCCATGCGGGCGGCTCACCGCTTGTTTTCGGACTCGGCATTCATGGACAGAACCTTTTCATCGATCGCCGACGCGAGCTCGTCATCGCCAAGCTCTCTTCGCAAGCGGCGCCTCTGGATGCATCCCGCATCGGACTTACCCTGCGAGCCGTCGCTCAGCTGAGAAAGCAGTTCTCGTGAGGGGCTGGCAGTTCTGGATCGATCGCGGCGGCACTTTTACGGATGTCGTGGCACGTCGGCCGGACGGTGGCATCGTCACGCACAAGCTCCTGTCGGAGAATCCGGAGCGCTATCCCGACGCCGCGCTCGCGGGCATCCGGCATCTCCTCGGCGTCGCCGACTGCGCGCCGATCCCGGGTAGCCAGGTCGACGCGGTGAAGATGGGGACTACTGTTGCCACCAATGCGCTTCTCGAACGCAAGGGCGACCGGACGGTGCTCTTCATTACGCGTGGATTCCGGGATGCGCTTCGTATTGCGTACCAGAACCGGCCGCGATTGTTCGATCGCCACATCGTGCTTCCTGAGATGCTCTATTCGAAGGTGGTGGAGGTGGAGGAGCGAGTCGGTGCGCGCGGCGAGATGGTGCTGCCGCTCAACGTCGACAAGGCACGTGCCGATCTGCGGGCAGCGTTCGCGGAGGGATTTCGATCCATCGCGATCGTGTTCATGCATGGCTATCGATTCACCGAACATGAAAGCAAGGTCGCGGAACTGGCGAAGGAGGTCGGCTTCACGCAGATCTCGGTGTCGCACCGCGTAAGCCCGCTGATGAAGCTGGTCGGTCGAGGCGATACCACCGTGGTCGACGCGTACCTCTCGCCGATTCTCGGGCGCTATGTGAGCCAGGTGGCTTCGGAGCTCGACGGAGTGCGCCTTTTCTTCATGCAATCGAATGGCGGCCTGACGGATGCGAGGCGCTTCCAGGGAAAGGACGCAATCCTCTCTGGCCCGGCCGGCGGCATCGTCGGCGCGGCACGAACTTCCGAGATGGCCGGCTTCGATCGCATCATCGGCTTCGACATGGGCGGCACGTCGACCGACGTGTCGCACTATGCCGGCGTCTTCGAGCGCGAATTCGAGACGCTAGTAGCAGGCGTGCGCATGCGCGCACCGATGATGTCAATCCACACCGTCGCCGCGGGCGGCGGTTCGATCCTCCACTACGACGGCGCGCGCTATCGCGTCGGACCGGACTCGGCCGGCGCGAATCCGGGCCCGGCGAGCTATCGGCGCGGAGGACCTCTTGCGGTTACCGATGCGAATGTGATGCTCGGCAAGATCCAGCCGGATTTCTTCCCGCATGTGTTCGGCCCGGGCGGTGACCAGGCGCTGGATGCCGAGGTGGTGCGCGCCAAGTTCGCTGACCTGGCGCGGGAGATCAAAGACGGCCGAAGCGTGGAGCAGATCGCCGAGGGCTTCGTCCAGATCGCGGTCGGCAACATGGCAAACGCGATCAAGCACATCTCGGTGCAGCGCGGCCACGACGTCACGCGGTACACGCTCTGCTGTTTTGGCGGTGCTGCCGGCCAGCATGCGTGCCTCGTGGCCGACGCGCTCGGCATGACGCGCGTCTTCATCCATCCGCACGCAGGGGTTCTCTCCGCCTACGGGATGGGACTTGCCGATCAGACCGCGATGCGCGAGCGGGCAGTGGAGATGAAGCTGGACGACACGCGTCCACTCGAGCAAGCGGCCGCGGAACTAGCGTCGGCGGCACAGAGGGAACTGGTAAAGCAGGGCGTCCCCGAGCAGCGAATTCGCGTGGAGAAGCGCGTGCACCTGAAGTACGACGGTACCGACACTGCGCTCCCGGTGAAGCTCGCCGAGCATGCGCAGATGCTCGCGGAGTTCGAGGATGCCTACCGAAAGCAGTTCTCCTTCCTCATGCCGGGACGTGCGCTCGTCGCCGAGGCGATCTCGGTAGAAGCGATCGCGCCCGGCGATGCACCGAAGGAGCAGGCCGCTCGGCGCAAGAAGGCTGCACCTGCGGTGCATAGGGTGCGCATGTTCACCGCTGGCAAATGGTGCGAGGCGCCGCTTTATCGGCGGGAGGAACTCGGAGTCGGACAGAACATAGAAGGTCCGGCGATCATCGCCGAGGCGAATGCCACCACGGTGATCGAGCCGGAGTGGCGCGCGACCTTGACCGAGCTCGACCACCTGGTGCTCGAGAGGACGAAGCCGCGCGTATCGGCGGCCGCCGTTGGCACTCAAGTGGATCCGGTGAGGCTGGAAATATTCAATAACCTCTTCATGTCGATCGCCGAGCAGATGGGCCTGCGCCTCCAGAACACGGCCTACTCGGTGAACATCAAGGAGCGGCTCGACTTTTCCTGCGCGATTTTCGACGGCAGCGGGAATCTCATCGCAAACGCGCCGCACATGCCGGTGCATTTGGGTTCGATGAGCGAATCGATCAAGACGGTGATCCGCGAGAACGCGGGGCGCATCAAGCCGGGCAATGTGTACGTGCTGAACGCGCCGTACAACGGAGGCACTCATTTGCCGGACGTAACCGTCATTACGCCGGTGTTCCGAGGCAAGGACATCCTGTTTTACGTCGGTTCGCGCGGCCACCATGCCGACATCGGCGGCATCACACCGGGATCGATGCCGGCCTACTCGAAGGTGGTGGAGGAGGAGGGCGTGCTGATCGACAACTTCCTCCTGGTCGAGGAAGGGCGCTTTCGCGAAAAAGAGACGATTGCTCTCCTCAAGTCAGGGCGCCATCCGGTGAGAAACGTAGAGCAGAACGTCGCCGACCTGCGTGCTCAGATTGCGGCGAACGAGAAGGGGGTGCAGGAGCTCAATCGAATGGTGGAGGAGTTCGGCTTGGGCGTGGTGCAGGCCTACATGGGGCACGTGCAGGACAACGCCGAAGAATCGGTGCGGCGCGTCATCGGCGTGCTGAAGGACGGCGAGTTCGACTTGCCGATGGATAACGGGGCGCACCTCAAAGTCAAGGTCACGATCGGGGCCGACCGCCGCAGCGCCAACATCGACTTCGCCGGGACTTCCGCGCAGCTGACGAACAACTTCAACGCGCCGTCAGCGGTCTGCATGGCGGCTGTGCTTTATGTGTTCCGGACGCTGGTCGATGCCGACATTCCGCTCAACTCGGGCTGCCTGAAGCCGCTGAACGTGATCATTCCTGACGGTTCGATGCTCAAGCCGCAGTATCCAGCGGCGGTCGTCGCGGGTAACGTGGAGACATCGCAATGCCTGACCGAGACGCTCTATGGAGCGCTCGCCGTCATGGCCTCCGCGCAGGGAACGATGAACAACTTCACCTATGGAAACCAGCGCTACCAATACTACGAGACCGTGGGCGGTGGTTCGGGCGCAGGGCCGGGCTTCGACGGCGCGGACGTCGTTCAGACCCACATGACGAACTCGCGCCTGACTGATCCCGAGGTGCTCGAATGGCGCTTCCCGGTGCGGCTCGAGAGCTTCGAGATCCGCCACGGCTCAGGTGGCAAGGGACGCTGGCGCGGCGGCAGTGGTGCGATACGCCGCGTACGTTTTCTCGAGCCGATGACGGCGGCGATTCTCAGCGGGCACCGACTGGTGAACCCGCACGGCATGGCCGGCGGGGAGCCGGGACAGCCGGGACAAAACTATGTGCTGCGCGTAAACGGCACGCGCACCGAGCTCGGACCGTTCGATCAGACGGAGATGGCCGCGGGCGACATCTTCGTGGTGGAGAGTCCCGGCGGCGGCGGGTACGGCGCCCCTCGCTAATATAATTACGCCGAAGAAATAATGAATCCGACCGCTATTTACTCGAAGTCGGGCAAGGGAGTGCAGGAGGCGGCGGGAAAAACGAGCCTCCTCCAGCGGCCGGACCGCGCGGTGCTCTCCGCGATCGACGGGCGCGCGACGCTCGGCGATGTCGCACAGAAGGTCGGCAAGCAGTTCGACGCCGCATTCCAGACGCTGATCAAGAAGCTCGATACCGACGGCTTCATCCGCGAGGTCTCCGCAGGGGCCGCAGCGGCGTCACCGCCCAAGCCTGCGGCCGCGCCGGTGAAGCCCGCGCCGAAGCCGGCCGCCAAACCCGCGGCGAAGGCTGACGACGGAGGCGGCGACCTTGATTTCAGCTCGTTCAGCGCGGCGCCGAAGCCGGCCGCGCCGGCGCCGAAGCCAGCCGCACCACCGCCGAAACCGGCCGCCGCACCGCCGAAACCGGCTGCTGCGCCTGTGAAC
>JAFARH010000462.1 GCA_019245555.1 Betaproteobacteria bacterium | reverse complement strand
CAAGAGCTCCATGCGTTTCGCGCCGAGCTCGTTAACCGAGCTCGAAAGGCCGGTCACACTGCCGCCGGGCTTCTCAAGGCTCGCCACGAGCTTCGCCTCGACCGGATCCGCGATGGCGGAAGCGACGATCGGAATTCCCGCCTCGATGTCGCGCGCGGCGATGGTCGCCGGCGTACCGCGCGTGAGGAACACGTCGATCCTTTGCTTCGCGAGCTCGGCGGCGAGCGCCGGGAAGCGCTCGGCGCGGCCTTCGGCCGATCGATAGAGGACGACATATGTCTTGCCTTCCTCGTGGCCGAGCTCGTGCATGCCCTTGTGAAACTCGACCAGGTTGGTCGTGTTCGCCGCGACCGGCACCGTCTCGAGCATGCCGATTCGCTTCGGCGCGGGCTTCTGCTGCGCGCCGAGGGGCGCCGCCGTGAGCGCCAATGCACCCGCCAGGAATGTCCGTCGCGAGGTCATGGCGCCGCTATTCTTCGCTCTCTTGGGTTGGTCCACAAGCGTGAACCTTCGGTGGCGGGAGTCCTCCAAAACCCGGAAAATGCCGCTCTTTCAGCCGTTTCTAATGCCCGCTGCTAATGCCTAAGGCACTTCCTAAGTCCATCGACGAAACACAGGCGCTGCTCGCCTCGGGCGAGTACGTCGCCGATCGCGCGCTCGCCACGTCCCTTTTCCTTGCGCTCGCCATGCAGCGGCCGCTCTTCCTCGAGGGCGAAGCCGGCGTCGGCAAGACCGAGATCGGCAAGGTGGTCTCGCAGGCGCGCGGCCGCGAGCTGATCCGCCTGCAATGCTACGAAGGCCTGGACATCGCCCAGGCCGCCTACGAGTGGAACTACTCGCGGCAGATGATCGAGATCAGGCTCGCCGAAGCGGCGGGTGAGAAGGACAAGAAGAAGCTCGGCTCGCAGATCTATTCCGACGAATTCCTGGTCAAGCGTCCGCTCGCGCGAGCGCTCGAAGGTGACGCACCAGTGCTCCTGATCGACGAGCTCGACCGGACGGACGAACCCTTCGAGGCGTATCTCCTGGAAGTGCTGTCCGACTGGCAGATCACGATCCCCGAGATCGGCACGCTGAAGGCGAAGGAGCCGCCGATCGTCGTCATCACCTCCAACCGGACGCGCGAAATCCACGACGCCGTCAAGCGGCGCTGCTTCTATCACTGGGTGGACTACCCGGATGCCAAGCGCGAGTTGGAGATCCTGCATCGCAAGGCGCCGAGGGCGGCGTCCGCCCTCTCCAAGGAGGTCGTGGCGTTCGTGCAGCGGCTGCGCAAAACCGAGCTCTTCAAGCTGCCGGGCGTCGCCGAGACGATCGACTGGGCCAATTGCCTCGTGGCGCTAGACCGCGTCGCGCTCGATCCGGAGACGGTGAACAACACGCTCGGCGTGCTCCTCAAGTACCGCGACGACCTCGAGCGCGTCGCCGGCGAAGAGGCCGAGCGTCTGGTGAACGAAGCAAAGGCGGCCGCGGCGGCGTAACGCGTCATGGGAGCGACGAGCTTCCTCAGGAAATTGATCAGCGGCGGACGCGACGGCATCGACCGTCGCACCGATGCGCTGCTCGTGCTTTGTAATGCACTCCTCGCCGAGAGCGGCGAATACGCGAGCACCGCGCTCGCGCGCGATGTGCTTGCGGCGTACCAGGCGCTCGATGAGCGCGCCCGCTCCGAATTCTTTGACGCGCTCGCGCAGAAATACGGCGCGCCGGCGGACGTGGTCGGTCGCGCGGCGGCCGCCTACCAGGCCGATCCTTCGGCGGAGAATCTGATCGCGCTGCAGGAAGCGGTCGATTCGCCGCGCCAGGAGCTATTCCGGCGGCTCAACATGGCGCCGGGCGGCACGGCGGCGCTGGTTGATATGCGCCGGCTGGTATTGAAGAGCCTGCGCGAGCACCCGGACTGGAAGCGGATCGACGCCGACCTGCTTCACCTCCTGCGCTCATGGTTCAACCGCGGGTTCCTGCGCCTCGAGCGCATCGACTGGCGCACCTCCGCGCTCATCCTCGAGAAACTGATCGACTACGAGGCGGTGCACGCCATCCGCGGCTGGTGGGACCTGCGCCGGCGGCTGAAGAACGACCGGCGCTGCTACGCCTTCTTCCATCCGCAGCTGCCCGACGAGCCGATCATCTTCATCGAGGTGGCGCTCACGCGCGGCATGAGCGCGCACGTGCAGCCGCTCCTCGACAAGGATGCGCCGATCGAGAACCCGGCGAATGCCGATTGCGCGATGTTTTACTCGATCACGAACTGCCAGGAAGGGCTGCGCGGCATCTCGTTCGGCAACCAGCTCATCAAGCAGGTGGCCGAAGACCTGAAGCGCGAGTTTCCGCACCTGCGGCGCTTTGCCACGCTCTCGCCGATCCCGGGATTCCGCCGCTGGCTCGACAGCAAGCAGCTCAATGGCGCCGAAGGTCCTCTGCTCGCTCGCCTGGGCGATGCCGCCTGGCACCTCGGCGAAGTGCCCGAGGCGTTGCAGAAGCTCCTCATGCGTCTGTGCGCGCACTACCTCGTGGACGTCAAGC
>JAFARH010000432.1 GCA_019245555.1 Betaproteobacteria bacterium | reverse complement strand
CTCCGGCGTCCACTTGTCGACGACCACGCGGTTCACCGCCTTCGCCCACACGTTCTCGTTGTTGAGGATGGTGAACTTGTAGTTCTTGGTGAACTCGAACGGCACCGTGCCCGCAGAGAACTGCTCGTGCACAATCTTGCGGTGCGGGTCCTCGGTCCAGAACGAACGCGATGCGCCCGACTTGGTCACCGGATACCAACGGCCGAGCGCGCCCTCGACATACGGGATCAGGTTCTCGTCCTGCATCGCGAATTGCACGAACTCCTTCGCGCGCTTCATGTTCTTCGCGTTGGCGAAGATCACGCCGACCTTGACCGCCGAGCGGTACTGCATCGGCTTGCCGTCGGGCTTCGCCGGGAAGGCGCCGGTGGCGATCAGCTCGTAGTAGTTCTTCTTCGCCTGCGCTCGCTGCTCGGCCGAGAGCTTGTCGTTGTTGGCGTCGTCGAGCCACTTCGCGGCGATCGAGATGGTCGCGTTGTGCGTCATCATGATCTGCTTGTTGTGGAAGGCGACGTTGTTGTCCGGGTCCTTCCAGGTGACCGCGGTCGGCGGCGTGCAGCCCTTGGCGACCGTGCTGGAATAGTCGGCCACCGTGGCGACGAGCCCCTTCTTCACCTCAGGGTTGTCGACTGTGAGCTTGCCGTTGTCGTCGACCACCTTCACGTTGTGCGCGTCCATATAGGTGAGGAACGAGTAGAAGGAGTCGCTCGAATCCACGCCCATCGGCGCGCCTACGGAGAAGATGCGCTCGCCGGTGGCCTTGCGGTACCCAGCCTGCGCCTTGGTGCACCAGAAGTCCCAGTAAGCGTTCCAGGTCTTCGGGATGTCGGTTTCCTTGAAGCCTGCCTTCTCCAGCATGTCCTTCCAGTACTGGATGTGCATGGTCTGGCGCTTCATCGGGAAGGCGTAGTAGGCGCGCTTGCCGGTTTTCTCATTCAGGAGATACGCCGTCTCGAGCGTGACCGGCAGGAAGCTCCCCTTCATAGGCGTGAGGATGTCGGACAGGTCCGCGAGGCGGCCCTCGGCGGCCCACTTGCCGGCCACCTGGAAGTCGAACACGTCGCCGTACGCGACATCGGGCGGCGTGCCGGCGTCGAGCGCTGCCACGGCCTTCGGCACGGATTCCTGCGGTGAATAACGCGACAGCTCGATCTTGACGCCGGTTTCCTTCTCGAACTTGGCGACCATGTCGTCGAGCGCCTTGTCCTCCTGCGGATAGAAGCCCTTCGTCCAGTAAACGACCAGCGTTTCTTGCGCCGCAACCGACATCGCGAACGCTGCAGCGAAAAGCGCTGCAATCAGTCTCAACATGATGGACTCCCCTCCTCGTGACGAACTTGTATGATAACCGACAATTACTTCCGTTTAGCTTTCCAAGCCTCGTACTCGGCTTTGGTTTCGGCGTTCGGTGGATAAAGCCCCAGGATGCCGCGCCCTTCCTTCACCTTCATCTCGACCCAATCCTCGAACTGCGTTTGCGCTTCGGCCTCTTTCGCCACTTCGTCGGCGATCTTCGCGGGGATGACGACGACGCCTTCGCCATCGCCGACCATCACATCGCCCGGATAGACCGCCACGCCGCCGCAGCCCACCGGCAGGTTCATGTCCATGGCGTGGTGTCGCACGAGATTCAAGGGCGCCGAGCGTGCCCCGCAATACACCGGGAAATCGAGTTTCTCGATCGTCGTGGAGTCGCGCAGGCCGCCGTCGGTAACAATGCCCGCTACTCCGCGCACCATCAGGCGCGTCATCAGGATGTCGCCGCCCGTGGCGGCGGTCGCGTCTCGGCGCGCGTCCATCACCATCACGTGTCCGGGCGGGCACGCCTCGATCGCCTCGCGCTGCGGATGGCCGCGACCCTCGAACGCGCCGATCTGGTCGATGTCTTCGCGCGCCGGGATGTAGCGCAGCGTGAATGCCTCTCCGACCATGCGCAGGTCCCTCTTCGCCGAGAGCATGAAGATTCCTTGGATGAAGACGTTGCGGAATCCGCGCTTGAAGAGAACCGTGGTGAGCGTCGCGGTGGACACCTTCTTCAAAGCTTCGCGACTATAAGATGACAGCATGATTGATCTCGAACGGGAGGGTGGGATTGCGCGCATCTTCCTCAACCGCCCGGAGAAGGTCAATGCGCTCAGCGCATCACTGCTCGACTCGCTCGCAGCCGAGGTCGAGCGCCTGGCCGCGAATGAAAGCCTGCGAGTCCTGGTCCTCGCCGGCCGCGGCAAAGTATTTTGCGCGGGCGCCGATGTCGGCGAGCTTGCGACGCTTAATGAGTCGACCGCGCCGGCATTCGTCGCGCGCGTGCATCGCGTGTGCGAGGCACTGCGCGCATTGCCCGTGCCGGTGATCGCCCAGCTGCATGGCGTCGTGATCGGCGCCGGGCTCGAAATTGCTGCCGCCTGCGATTTGCGGATCGCCGCCAAAGGCACGCGCTTTGCGATGCCCGAGGTCAGGCTAGGCATCCCTTCAGTTGTTGAGGCGGCGCTGCTGCCTCGGCTCATGGGATCCGGGCGTGCGGCTTGGCTGGTGCTCACCGGCGAGGCCATCGATGCGGAACGTGCTTACCAATGGGGCTTGGTGGAAGAGGTGACGGAGGATCTGGATCAAACCGTAGGCCGCGTGGTCCAAAGCCTGGTCGCCGCGGATCGGCGGACATTGCACGTGCAGAAGAAACTGCTCCAGCTTTGGGAAGAGGCGCCATTGGCGCGCTCGGTCGACGGGAGCCTCGCACGCTTCGCCGAGGCGTACGCCGACGGGGTTCCGCCGGCGCTGAGAAGGCATACAATATCTAGGGCGTAGCTGCCCGAGGAAACACTAGATACATGGCAAAACAGGCTGTCTACGACGCGTCCGCCATCCAGGCGCTGAAGGGCTTAGAGCCCGTGCGCCGCATGCCGGGCATGTACACGCACACGGTGCATCCCCTGCACATCGTGCAGGAGGCAATCGACAACGCGGTCGACGAAGCGCTCGCCGGTTTCGGCAAGCGCATCACGGTCAGCGTGTTCAAGGATGGCTCGGTCCAGGTCGAGGATGAGGGCCGCGGCGTTCCAGTGGACATGCATCCGGTGGAGAAAAAGCCGGCGGTTGAAGTGGCGTTCACCATGCTGCACGCCGGCGGCAAGTTCTCTCGTTCAGGCGACGGCGTCTATCACATCTCCGGTGGCCTGCATGGCGTCGGCGTGGCGGTGTCGAACGCGCTTTCGAAGCGTTGCGAAGTCACGGTCTACCGGGACGGGCATAAATACACCATCGCGTTCGAGGGCGGCGAGCTGAAGAACAAGCTCAAGTCCGAGAAAGCCGGCAAGGACAAGAAGAGCGGCACCGTCGTGCGTCTTTGGCCGGATCCCAAGTACTTCGATTCGCCCAACATCCCGATGGCCGAGCTCGAGCATCTCGTGCGGTCCAAGGCATACCTGTTGCCGGGACTTACGGTGGCGCTGGAAGTCGAAGGCAAGCAGACGCGGCTCTGGAAGTACGAGCGCGGCATGGCGCAGTACTTCGAGATGATGCTCGACGGACGCGTGATGGTCGCGCCGCTCTTCACCGGCGAGAAACACTTCGACGAGAAGTCGGTGAAGGACATGACGGACATCGAGCCGGGCGAGGGCGCGTCGTGGGCGATCGGCTGGGTCGCCGACGGCGACATCTTCGCCGACAGCCACGTCAACCTGATTCCCACGCGCTCCGGCGGTACGCACGAGGCCGGTTTTCGTTCCGGGATTTTCGAGGCGCTGCAGGCCTTCATGGAGGCGCGCTCGCTCGCACCGAAAGGTGT
>JAFARH010000261.1 GCA_019245555.1 Betaproteobacteria bacterium | reverse complement strand
TCTTCCAGGAGCCGATGCTCGCCTTCGACCCGGTGTTCACGGTTGGCGCGCAAATCGTCGAGAGCGTGGTGCGCCACCCCGGTCTCGAGGGTGCAGCGGCGCGGCGGCGTGCGCTCGAGATGCTCGAACGCGTGCGCATACCGAACGCCGCCCGCCGCCTCGATGCCTATCCGCACGAGATGTCGGGCGGCATGCGCCAGCGCGCCATGATCGCGCTCGCGCTCGCCTGCCAGCCGCGGCTGCTGCTCGCGGACGAGCCCACCACTGCGCTCGACGCGACAGTGCAGATCCAGATCCTGCTCCTCCTGCGCGAGCTGCAGCGCGAATTCGGCATGGCGGTGATCTTCGTCACGCACGACGTCGGAGTGGCGTGCGAGGTCGCCGACCGCATCGCCGTGATGTACGCCGGCCGCATCGTCGAGACTGGAACCGCCACCGACGTGATCCGCGCGCCGCGGCATCCGTACACCGCGGGCCTGCTTTCCTCCATCGTGCGCGGCGAGCTGCGCGGCCAGCGCATCGAAGCAATCCCGGGCTCGCCGCCCGATCTTGCGGAGCTGCCGGCGGGCTGCAGCTTCGCGCCACGCTGCGCGCGCGCCACCGACGCTTGCCGCGCCGAGGTCCCCGTCGCCCGTGCCTCGGCCGGCGGACGCGTCGTGCGCTGCGTCCTCGAGACCGCGGCTTGATCGTGGTGCTGCGAGATCTATACGGACTCTTTACGGGATGACCTGTTGTAATGAGACCTGCGCCGACCCTGTATTACCAGACTCCTCCGCTGGCGCACTGAGGCCCGCACTCTCCCTGAGGCGGGCCTCTTTCATGTCTACATCTTTATTCGCGCTCTACCCAACCCTTGGTGCGCATGCACGCGCGCATGTTTCCCGAAACTCTCGCCGCGTTGATCTGCGCGTAGCACTCTGACTGAGCCTGTTGAACTGAAAGTCTCGCCCAATCCTGCCTTACATAGCGTTGCTCCAATGGCACGCCGGGCGCGGTCCCACAAGCAGTCGCCCCGAGTACGAATAGGAAAAGAACGCGGCGTCCACACGTTCTTGGAGAAAGGATTGTCAACTCACTCGCGGCTTTGCGCCGCGCGATCGACAAGTAGCGCGCCACTTGCCACGACGTTTTCCCCTACACCGAGCCCTTCGGTCACTTCCACCAGCCCATTGCTTGTCCGTGAGACTTTGATCGGGCGTTTGGCAAGCGCACCGTCCTCACGGGCGACCCACACGCGCGCGCGCTCTTCGTCGTAGATCACCGCCCCCTGCGGGATCGCGGCGGCCGCCGCTTCGTCCGCCGTCACGATGCTGAAGCTCGCAAACATCATCGCCTTCAAAGCGCCATCCTGGTTCTCTACTTCGGCCCTCACCGGAAGTCGTCTCGTATTGGCATCCACGACCGGTGACACCCAGCTGATGCGAGCCTTGAAGATGCGGGCGGGATAGGCAAGCACTCGAACCTCAACGCGCTGCCCAAGGCGCACGAAAGGAACATCGGTCTCACGAACATTGGCGACCAGCCACACCGTGGAGAGATCTCCGATTGCATAGACTGGCGTAGAGGCACCGGACGCGGCGCTCGTGATGTTTTGTCCCACGCCTACCTGACGCTGGACGACCGTGCCGGCGATCGGTGCCCGGATGATCGCCTCGCGCTGCATCTCGGCCGCTGCACGCGCATTTTCGACCATGAAGATCTCGCGGTCGGACTTGCCGAGGATGCGCAGCCGGCTGCGTGCCGCCGCGTGCGCAATTTCGGCGCTGCGCAGCCCATTTCGCGCATTCGTCAGGTCCGCCTGGCTCTGTTGCCAATCCTTGAGGGCCGCCGCCTTGGCGTCATACAAGTCGCGGACACGCCGCTCGTTTCGCTCCGCGAGCGCAAGCTGCGCACGCGCCGTATTCGTCGCCGCAAGTGCGGCGACGAGGTCGTTTTGCCCTTGGACGAACTCGTTAGCCTCGACAGCCAGCAAGGCGTCGCCGGCCTTCACTTCATCGCCCAGCTTGGCGAGCACTCGGGTGACTCGCCCGGAGAAAGGCGAGAAGACGGGCGTGGTGGTCTCCTCGTTGACCGCAATACTGCCGTCGGTGACCTGCTCGGTTCGGAATGACGCCATCTCGACCGGGACGATCTTGAGGCCCGCGCGCTGCACGTCGGTCGGCCGAAAGAGACCTAGTGCCTCCCGTGGCTGCCTCCCTTCTTCCTTGTGAGCGGCGGCGACCCGACTCAGCATCGTGCCGCCCGTCGCGATGAGGCCGATCGTTCCGGCAGCGCAAAGCAGGATCACAACCTGCGCTCGGGGAGAGAATTTCTTCACGCCGGCCGCTCACATGCGGTATGCGGCCTCGCCGTGCGACGTGGTATCGAGGCCTTCGCGCTCGTCTTCCTCGCTCACGCGCAGGCCGATCGTGAAGTCGACGATCTTGTAGGAGATCGCAGCCACGACGGCGGACCAGACGAAGGTCACCACGACACCCTTGAGCTGGATCCAGAACTGCGCCCCCATGCCGGGATAGCCAACCTTGCCCGTAACCCAATCTTCGACCAGGCCCGGGCCGCCGAGCGAAGGGTCGTTAAAGATGCCGGTGAGCAGCGCCCCCAGGATTCCACCTACTGCATGCACGCCGAAAACGTCGAGCGAGTCGTCCGCTCCCAGCATCTTCTTCAGGCCGCTCACGCCCCAGAGGCAGACGAAGCCGGCTGCGAAGCCGATGACGAAGGCTCCAGGGATGCCGACGTTGCCGGCCGCAGGCGTGATTGCCACAAGGCCAGCCACCGCACCGGATGCTCCGCCGAGCATGGACGGCCTGCCCTTGAAGAACGCTTCGCCCCCGATCCAGGCGAGGACGGCGCACGCGGTGGCAAGGTAGGTATTCATGAACGCGAGCGCCGCGCTCCCGTTCGCTTCCAGCGCCGAGCCGGCGTTGAAGCCGAACCAACCGGTCCAGAGAAGCGCCGCGCCTATCATGGTCAGCGTGAGGTTGTGCGGCGGCATGGCCTCTTTGCCGAAACCGATGCGCTTCCCGATCAGGTAGGCGCCCACCAGCCCGGCGACGCCGGAGTTGATGTGCACCACCGTGCCGCCCGCGAAATCGAGCGCGCCCCACTGCCAGATCAGGCCGGCCTTGCTGTTCATCTCGTCGACCACCTTGGCTGAGGTGTAGACGTCCGGTCCCATCCAGAACCACACCATGTGTGCAATCGGTGCATAGCTGAACGTGAACCAGAGGACGATGAAGAGCAGCACGGCCGAGAACCGGGCGCGCTCGGCTATGGCGCCTAGCACCAGGCAGCAGGTAATCGCAGCGAACGTGGCCTGGAATGCGACATAGACGAGCTCCGGAAGCACGACCCCCTTGCTGAAGGTCGCGGCGGTCGCAAACTCGCCCTTCAGCGGGTCGAAAGTTCCCTTCAGAAATACGCGATCAAAACCCCCGAAGAACGCGTTGCCCTCGGTGAAGGCCAGGCTATAGCCGTAGATGCACCATAAGACCGTCACCAGGGAGAAGACGACGAATACCTGCATCAGCATGGAGAGCGCATTCTTCGATCGGACCATGCCGCCGTAAAAGAGCGCGAGCGCCGGCACGCTCATCATCAGGACAAGCGCGGTCGAAGTCAGCATCCATGCCACGTCGCCCTTGTTCGGCGTCGGCGCCGGCTTCGCCTCCTCCTTCTTTTCCGGCTGCGCCGCGGGCTTGGCTTCGTCCTTCTTCGCCTCGGCCTTCGCTGGTTCCGCCTTGGCGGCCGGCTTGTCCTGGGCAGTTGTCTGCCCCGCGAAGGCGAACGACAGGACTACAGCGAGAAATGCACAAAGTTTCTTCATCACATTCTCCTCATTTCCCTTTTTATAGCGCGGACACATCGGTTTCCCCGGTGCGGATGCGGATGACCTTCTCAAGATCGAACACGAAGAGCTTTCCGTCGCCGATCTTGCCGGTGTTCGCGGCCTTCTCGATCGTCTCGATGACCTGCTCGAGCATCTCGGTCTTGACCGCGACGTCGATCTTCACCTTGGGGAGGAAATCGACCACGTACTCGGCACCGCGGTAGAGCTCGGTGTGCCCCTTCTGCCGGCCGAAGCCTTTTACCTCGGTCACGGTCATGCCCTGCACGCCGATCGCCGATAGCGCCTCCCGCACCTCGTCGAGCTTGAACGGCTTGATGATTGCGGTGACGAGCTTCATAGGGCCTCCTTGCCTGTTTCACCGGTGCGGATGCGCACCGCCTGCTCAAGTTCGAAAACGAAGATCTTGCCGTCGCCGATCTTCCCCGTATGCGCGGATTTCTCGATGGCCTCCACCACGCGCTCGACGAGCTCCGAGGGCACCGCCACCTCGATCCGGCTCT